>CAZHJO010000594.1:0-2188 GCA_964532755.1 uncultured Maribacter sp.
GGTAGCCTGGATTTCAGCTCCAAGATCAACTGTGGAGAAAATTGTGTTTGAATTCGCATAGGCAAATTGTGTACCTAAGCAAATGACCATCGAAAGAATCCCAAGTTTAAAAGTGTTGAAAACACCCCTGGACTTCCTTTTAGAATCGAATTTGAGTTTTTGATTCATAATCCTTTTGTTTGTTAGTTTTAATTAATTAATTAATTCAAAAAATGAGAAAGAAATGAGTTGTATGTTAAAATTTCCCAAATTTAGGATAATATTAGCAAATATATCTCATACATAATCAATTTATAGGTCTTATTTTGTCAATTATTGATATGATATATTAGGGTTATCCTGTTAAAATCTATCGCCAATTTCCCTATATTTCCAACGTTTTCGTTGATAATCGGTAAAAATTGATAAAGGAATCGGTCAGCACTAAAATCAAACAAATAACAAAGGGACATGAATTTGTGTATAATCTCAAGCTTTTAAGTTTGATTTAGGCTATGTCGCACTATTTGGTCGACCTATATCACGGTTGACGGGTTACGGATTTTCAATCAACAACTGTCTTGACCTTGGTACATTTTATAACCTTGAAGTTATGGTTGTGTAGTGTTGTAAAAAAGAGATATTCGTCACCCCCATCTTTTATATTGAATCGCTTTCTGATTTTTTCGACGTTTTCAGGAAAGTTTCTTACCGTAATATTTGCTTTTGTGGCACCATAAGGTTTAAGTTCCTTTTTACTATAATCAATAAGATTTTGGATTTTGAAGACCCTACCCGGGAAAGGAACCAATTCAGGAGAAGTATATAAATGGGAGTGTTCATTTAACTTATTCACCCCTAGGTCTTTGGCAATTAGTTTAAATGCCCCTGCTTTTAAGATTGCGGCATTGGGCTCATAGAGGTATTTTTGAGGGTCGGTAAATTCCAAGGTTGCTTCTTTTTCTTGCGACCAAATGAAATCATAGGTTTCCTCTGTTTCTTTTTGAAGATTAATGGTTTTCACCCTAACTTCATCAATAGGGTTGTCCCGTAATACCCATAGCAATTCTTTGACTTCATTATTTACCGCTACAATATGCACCTCATTGACATTTTTTAATTGGTTCAATCCACTGGTTATATCCAAAAGGGGAGAGGTTTTCAACAAGATGTGCCTTGATTTTTTAAAAAGTAGGTCCTGATACGCTGTGATATCCGGGGTGCAATCGGATAAAAGAAAAACTTTTCCTTTAATTTTCGACCTGCGTGATGGATCTATATAAATCCAATCATAGGTTTGCTCGGAGTTCCTTAAGAACTCAATCCCGTTCATTGGAATTATATCTATGTTTTTACCCCTCAATACATCAAAATTATACGCTGCAATTTCAGACAGGCCATCACTGATTTCGCAATGAAAAACACGATCTATTCTTTTACTGAAGTAGAACGAGTCTACCCCAAGACCTCCAGTCAAGTCAACCAGTGATTTTCCAGCTACGATTCGGGCCTTGTATTCCGCTGTAATTTCAGAAGAACATTGTTCTATATTAAGTTTGTTCGGGTAGTAGATATTTTTGGTATTGAACCAAGAGGGGAGTTTGTTTTTACATTTTTTCTTGGCCTCTATCTGTTCGACCAATTCTTTGTTCGAAATTGTTTCAAAAATGCTCTTTTGAAGCAAAACTGACATGATGTCAGCATTTATATTATTATTTATAAAATTCTGTATACCAGTATTTAATATAATTTTATTCAAAGTAAAACTATAAATTTTTTGTCAAGGATTTAACTATCTTGTTTTCCTCCAAAAACTCCTTTAAAATCACTTTTATTGCGGTATATCCGGGGACTGCAACGATCATTCCGGTTATTCCAAAAAGCAATCCCCCAATAATGATGATCAAGAAGATTTCCAAGGGATGGGACCTAACACTACTTGAAAAAATATAGGGTTGTGAAAAGAAATTATCAACCAATTGGCCTATGATAAAACCAATCATGACGTAGATGGTTTTTGGCAAGATTACGGTACTAAAATCAGCCCCTAAATTACTGGTCATTGTCAAGGTCATCATAAGAATTCCACCGATGATCGGACCTATGTACGGAATCAAATTCAAAAGGGCGCAAAGAAAGGCAATTACAATTGCATTTTCTATCCCAAATATGAATAGCACAATTGAATATATAATGAATAAAATCAAAA
>CAZHJO010000595.1:0-2186 GCA_964532755.1 uncultured Maribacter sp.
TGGCAAATAGGGAAATCACGCCCAATATACTTTGCAAACCTGTCAATAATTTGGAAGGCATGGTGTTGCCTTCATTTTTAAGGGAGTTGAGTTCCTCCTTGAAATTCAATACATAGAAAATTAGCGTCAGGGTCAGAATAACCAAAATCCACGGCATGACTTTTCCAATGGTAAGGGGAATATTCCCGTTCCCTGCGTTCATGGCCCATAGCTGCAATGCTATCAATATAAGCTGTATGGGTAATCCCACGATTCCCGTCCAAAACAGCCAACGCTTATGTCTTGTCTTTGAAATTAAAAGGCTGGCCGAATAAATCGACCCGATACATAGGAGCATTACAAATGCACCAGGTACGAAATTCCACAATTCCCTATCGGCCAATGCCTTATAAACCAACCCGGAATATGCCAATGTGGCTACAAAAGTGACAAAAAGGGCTATTAACACAATCTTGTAGTGTTTAATCCAGAAATACCAAATCAATATCAGATGTATTGCAATGGAAATTATATTGATCAGAATATACCAAGGCACGAAATACTCGCTAAATAGGTAGAACCTGAATCCCGCAAGGGAGTCCACAATGACCTGAACCAGGGAAAGAACCACATGGAGCCCAACCATAAAGATGGCGAAGCGATAAAAACTTCTTTGTTCAGCGACTAACTTCAAGCTTTTAATTTTATTTGAACTATCATTATAGCTAAATATTTAGCTATCTATTTTTTAATATAACGGTCGCTAGTAGCATCTGCTTCAGCCTTGGCTTTCTTTTTAGCTTTAATATAACGATACAACCAGATTGAAATTATAAAAAATGAAATTAATACAACACTAGTTAAGATTGCCGATATTTCCTTATTTAAATCCATGATTTTTATCCTTAATTTGAACTTTGTTATCGGTTTGGCTAAGGTACGTTTTAATGCAATTTAGGTTTGTTGTAGCCAGTATTTATTCCGCACGTTCAATTATTTTGTCCACTAACATACTTAATTTCTGATGAACTTGAGGTCCAGAAACATTAGTTATTATAAAGACTCCTATGTTCGTTTCTGGTATGATTGTCAACCAACTGGATGTGCCAAATGCACCTCCATTCTGAAATATTTTTGTCGGCTTATCCCCATTTTTGAATATTTGCCAAAACAGTCCATTTTCAAAATCCCCGTATTTACCGTTGAGCAACTCCTGATGTGAAGTTTGAACTAGTGGATTGTCCGCCTCCAATTCGAATTGCATATATTTTATCATATCATCAAGGTTTGAAACTATTCCGCCCTCTGCTTGCAATTCTTTTTGAGCCCTATGTGGCATTTCGATTCCGTTGGTATTAAGACCTTTAGCTAAAAATCGATCATTTTTTTCGGAAATTCCAACATGAGTATTGTTCATTTTCAACGGTTCGAGGATATTATTTTTGATTAAGTCCTTGTATGATCTTTGAAATATTCTTTCAAGGGAATACCCGAGTAAATTTGCACCAGCGTTAGAATAGCTAAATTTATGTCCTGAAACTGTATCCAGTTTTACTTTATGCAGCTCAGCCAAAAATTGCTTTGTTGTAAATCCGGCCTGTATTTCGTTGATTCTAAAAGGTAATTCGTCCCAATTTGGGTTTTCAAATAGCTCAGGTCGGTCCGGAAACATATTGGGTAATCCGCTTGTATGCGTTACCAAATCCCTAAATGTTATTGGTTGTCCGCTAAATTCTAAATTTGGGTAACTCTCTGGTAGATATTTTCTTATGTCGTCATCAAGTCCAACTTTATTGTCCAGAATCGCTTTCGCCAATAAAGTACCTGTAAAGGTTTTTGTCAAAGACGCTATTTCATAAAGAGTATGGTCGTTCGGACTTTCTCCATTGGTTAATTTGCCTTTGTGGAATTTGTAAATTTCGCCATTCTTAATTACTCCGATGGAAAGCGATTTTATTTCCCCATTTATTAGTAAAGAGTCGCATTCATTACTGATGAAGTCGCCAAAATTGTCTTGCCTTTGACAGCTTGTGATTCCAAGAATTATAAAAATGAATAGTGTTGATGTGGATAGTTTTAGTTCCATCGTTTCGTTTTCCCTAAAAGACGATTGAAAAACATCCGTGTGGCAATGCTATCAAAGTTTAGTTAAATTGATTACAACTAGTTATATAAGCACGAGAAATAGCTGTTTAACAGCTATAGCC
>CAZHJO010000596.1:0-2182 GCA_964532755.1 uncultured Maribacter sp.
CTTGCGGCACTAGATCCTAAGTCTGGTATATATTGCACCAATAAAACATAAATTATCTCATTTTCAATGATTTATGCTAACAATCATTTTATTTAAAGTCATTTAATATCAGTTGATTTCAATATTTGTTGTACCTATGTTGTACCCAGATTACCTAATAAATTAGTAACTTTATGACGGTTTTCATACCAAATGTTGTACCTGATTTGACTTTCGGACTCAAAACAGGTTTACAATGTCAACAAGTGCAAAAATTATTCTTCGTAAAAAGCCTAATTCGAAAGGCCTATATCCGCTTGCTATTAGGATAACTAAAGACCGTCGTTCAACATATAAACACATAGGTCATTATATTGAATTAGAAGACTGGGACACAAAAAATCTTAAAGTAAAGAAATCGCATCCTAACGCGGAAAGCTTAAACAATCTTTTGACTTCAAAACTTTCAGAAGCTAGAAAAGGTTTAATCGTTTTACAGACCAACAATAAGGATGCTACGGTACGTCAAATTAAAAAAGAAATTTATAAGCCAACTTCTAAACTCACTTTCTTTGATTTTGCAGACGAACATCTTGAAGCCCTTGTGGCAGAAAATAAAATCAATCGTCATTCAACGGATTCTGCTTGGCTCAGTTATATTGAAAAATATTGCAAAGCCAGGCAACTTACTTTTCAAGAAATAGATGAACGCTTCCTCAAAAAGTTTAAAATCTACCTTAAGGGCTCTTGTTTAATTACTGAAACTACTGCTATGAATGTTATGGTTTTGATTCGATTACTTTTTAATCGGGCAATAAAGGACAAGGTAATAAGTAAGGAACTTTATCCGTTCGGTACAGGCAAATTTAAAATCAAGTTTCCCGAAACTACCAAAACAGGACTTACTGGCAAAGAAATACAAGCCCTTGAAAATGTATCTGAACTCTCCGAAATGGAAGAACATTCGCTAAATGTTTGGCTTTTTAGTTTCTATTTTGCCGGAATGCGTGTGTCTGACGTTTTGTTTACAAGGTGGTCCCAAATTTATGATGGCAGATTACATTATAGAATGGGAAAGAACTCCAAGTTGTTATCATTGAAAATACCAAGTAAGGTTGAAAAAATCTTATCACAATACATTTCGGATAGAAAAAGTAATGATGATTTTGTGTTCCCAGAAATGAAAAAAGCAGATTTAACCGATGCAAAGGATATTTATAGAAAAAAGAAGGTGGCAAATAAAAAGTTCAACGACCATCTAAAGAAAATTACGAAAAGAGCCGGCATTCAAAAAAAGGTAACGATGCATATTGCTCGTCATTCGTTTGGCAATATTGCCGCAGATAATATTCATCCCCTAATGCTTCAAAAGTTGTATCGTCATACAGATTTAAAAACTACCATTAACTATCAAGCCAACTTTATTCACAAAGATGCCGATGACGCTTTGGATAGTGTGGTCAATTTTTAATTTCACTCCATTATATAATTATATTTTTTGAGCTGACAACCCTAGCTAAAGTGCCTGTTTAATGACAATTAATGGTTCGTTCAAAAGTTCATTTGCAAAATTAAAATATTGTTAATCCCAATAAAAATTGTTAAAATTTTATACCTTTGCATTATCAATGAAGCAAATTTTTCATAAAATATCATCCTTTTTGATGGCTATTGTAGTGCTTTTTTCTACAATGTCATTTACAGTTGATATGCATTATTGTGGAGATAGTTTAGTTGAAACTGCCATATTCCACAAAGCAAAAGGTTGCGGTATGGAAATGGAAAACCCTTCAACTGAAGGATGTTCTGTTAAGGTAAAAGATTGTTGTTCTGACGAACAGTTGATAGTTGATGGTCAAGATGAATTAAACATATCTTTTGACACACTATCTTTTGACCAACAATTATTTGTTGCTTCATTTGTTTACACTTATATCAACCTTTTTGAAAGTTTAGATAAAAAGGTTGTCTCCTACGAAGAATATAGGCCTCCTCTCGTTGTCAGGCAAATCTACAAGCTAGACGAGACATATTTAATTTGATTTTTAAGCAATAGACTTTTTTATCCAGTGGATGTTTTCCATTAGGATAATCCTTTGTATTCGGTGTTTTCTTAACGCCATTGTCTAATTGTTTAATTATCAAGCTAATGCTAAACAAAAGCATAAAATTTCTAATAGAAAACAAACTTGTTGCAGTATTA
>CAZHJO010000597.1:0-2178 GCA_964532755.1 uncultured Maribacter sp.
CCCTGTTTTTCAGTATGGGGTTGATGACTTTTGTCAACGCTGTCAAGAAATTGGGATAGACGGACTCATTCTTCCCGATTTGCCATTAGATGTTTATCAGAAAGACTATGCATCTATTTTCGAAAAGTACGGATTGGTCAATGTATTTCTAATTACCCCACAAACCAGCGATGAACGTATCAAGGAAATTGATGAAGCTTCGAATGGGTTCATCTACATGGTTAGTTCAGCAAGTACAACAGGGGCAACCAAAGGTTTTGGAGCAACACAGAAGAATTATTTTGACCATATTGCTGCACTTGGTTTAAAAAATCCTCAAATTGTAGGATTTGGCATCAATAATTCCGAAACATTTCGGCAAGCTACCCAATCTGCCGCTGGAGCCATCATAGGTTCTGCTTTTATTAAGTACTTGACAATAAACGGTGTGGATTCGATTTCTGATTTTATAAAAACTATTCGCTAAACAAATGGAATTTATCAACAACTGGAAACTGGTTATTCTGCTTTGTTTAACAATAGGGCTAGCTCCTTTTTATCCAGAACCCCATATTTGGGGGAAAATTCGTTGGATTGCGGGTGGGGCAAACGGAATGGAAATTCAAGATTGGTTTGATGTCGTTTTTCATGGTTTTCCCTTTATACTTTTACTACGCTTGATTATTTTTAAGTTAATCGGCTTGTCCAAAAAATAGAATTGTCTACATTTAAAACATTATCAAACCACACGATTCGATGAGAAAACTGTTTGCCTTAGTATTTATGTTGATTTCAGGGAGCGTTATCGCCCAGAAAGAGTCAGAATTAAAAACCCAAGTAAGTCATACCATTAACGAACTACGAGAATTCGTCGCCATACCTAACGATGCCTTGGAACATGCCGATATCAATAGAAATCTTACGTGGTTGACCAAAAAATTCAACGAACGGGGTTTTAATTCAACAGTATTACCTACGGAGGGTGAGTCCTTATTTTTTGCTGCGTTGCCAATGGAGGACAACAAACCTACTATCCTTTTTTATATGCATTTAGATGGCCAATCCGTGGACCCTGCCAAATGGGACCAGGCCAATCCGTATGAAATAGTTCTAAAATCAAAAAATAGTGACACCTGGCAAACCCAACCTTTCGATAGTTTGGCGAATAACCTCAACTATGATTGGCGATTGTTCGGGCGATCTACATCCGATGATAAGGGTCCGATTGTGATGTTATTGAATACCATTGATCTTTTGAAGAAGAACAAGGTCGCCATCCCTTTTAATGTAAAGGTGATTTTGGATAGCGAAGAGGAAAAAAGCAGTAAACCACTACCTAAGGCAGTAAAAGAATATCGCGATTTATTGAAAGCTGATTTCTTGATCATTAATGATGGTCCTGTACATGTTTCTAGCAAACCTACCGTGATTTATGGTTGTCGCGGAATTACGACGCTCACACTAACGACTTACGGACCAACTAAACCACAACACAGCGGCCATTATGGCAATTATGCTCCAAATCCGGGTTTTCGACTGGCACAGGTGTTGGCCAGTATGAAAGATTCAAATGGAAAAGTATTGATTGATGGTTATTACGATGGAATATCCTTGGATGAAAGAACCTTGGAAGTTCTAAAAAGTGTGCCTGATAATCCTGAGACCATAAATACAATGTTGGCCATTAAAACGCCGGAGACAGTAGGTGGATTTTACCAAGAGTCGCTACAATATCCTTCCCTAAATATCAGGGGTTTGGGCTCTGGCTGGGTTGGCAAAAAGGCAAGAACCATTGTTCCAGAAAGCGCCACAGCTGAGATTGATATACGTTTGGTACCTGAATCCGATGGCAATAGACTCAAAGGTTTGGTGAAAAAGCATATTCAGAATGAAGGATACTTTGTAATAGACAAGATTCCTACCCAAGAAGAACGAATGACCCATGACAAAATTTTAACAATGACAGAGGGTTCGGTGACGAGTGCATTTAGAACGGATTTAACGAATCCCTATGGTGAGTTTTTGGTCAAGACGCTGAATGAAAAATTTGGTGAAGATGTAGTACAAATTCGGATTATGGGAGGAACAGTCCCAATTTCACCTTTCATTAACGAATTAAAAATTCCGGCCTTTATTATTCCCATTGTAAACTCGGATAACAATCAACATAGTCCTAATGAGAATCTGAAAATTGGCCAG
>CAZHJO010000598.1:0-2166 GCA_964532755.1 uncultured Maribacter sp.
TTGTTGAGAAAGAGGAGAAAGACAATATTGCCGATAAATTGGTTGATGATTTTGGTGAATTTGATCCCACGTTGGAATTGGGCCATTACAAATTCCCCACTATTGATTTGTTAGAGGTACATGGCACTTCAGGAGGAATTACCATCAATCAGGAAGAACTTGAGGAAAATAAAAATAAAATTGTTGAGACGCTAAAGAACTATAAAATAGGAATTGCGCAGATTAAGGCAACTATAGGTCCTACGGTCACACTTTATGAAATAGTACCTGAAGCTGGTATACGTATATCCAAAATCAAGAACCTGGAAGATGATATTGCCCTTTCCTTAGCAGCCTTGGGCATACGAATTATAGCCCCTATTCCTGGAAAAGGCACTATTGGCATCGAGGTCCCTAACAAGAAGCCCACTGTAGTTTCTATGCGTTCGGTAATTGCTTCTAGCAAGTTTCAAAAAGCAGAAATGCAATTACCGGTAGCATTTGGTAAAACCATAAGCAATGAGACCTTTGTGGTAGATTTGGTAAAAATGCCCCACTTGCTAATGGCTGGTGCTACAGGCCAAGGTAAATCGGTCGGATTAAATGCGGTCATCACTTCCCTCCTGTATAAAAAACACCCTGCTGAAGTTAAATTTATTCTTGTAGACCCTAAAAAAGTTGAACTAACACTATACAATAAGATTGAACGGCATTTCTTGGCCAAACTTCCTGACTCTGAGGAAGCAATCATTACGGATAATACGAAGGTCATCAACACACTAAATTCCCTTTGTATCGAAATGGACAATAGGTATGAACTACTGAAGTTGGCCATGGTTCGTAACATAAAGGAATATAATACCAAGTTCAAGGCTCGAAAATTGAATCCACATGACGGACATAAATTTCTACCGTATATCGTATTGATTATAGATGAGTTTGCCGATTTGATCATGACTGCGGGGAAAGAAGTGGAAACTCCAATTGCTCGATTGGCACAATTGGCTCGGGCAATAGGCATTCACTTGATTATTGCTACCCAACGACCATCGGTCAACGTCATTACTGGTATTATCAAGGCGAACTTTCCTGCCCGTATTGCCTTTAGGGTAACCTCAAAAATAGATTCCAGAACAATTCTGGATGCCCAGGGTGCGGATCAATTGATAGGTCGTGGTGATATGCTTTTTACCCAAGGTAATGAAGTAACACGCTTACAATGTGCCTTTGTTGACACTCCTGAAGTTGAAAAAATAACAGAATATATCGGCTCACAAAGGGCTTATCCGCAGGCTCATGAACTACCTGAGTATATCGGTGATGATTCTGGCACAAGTATTGATTATGAAATTAGCGAAAGGGACACCATGTTCAGGGATGCTGCAGAGGTTATTGTTATTGCACAGCAAGGATCGGCTTCTTTGTTACAGCGAAAACTCAAATTGGGCTATAATCGCGCAGGTCGTATTATTGACCAATTGGAGGCTGCAGGGATTGTAGGTCCTTTTGAAGGCAGTAAGGCCAGACAGGTTTTGGTATCGGACATGATCGCATTGAATCAATTATTAAATAACGAGTCAAATTAAGACATAATGAAAAAGTTAGTTTTTATAGCCATAGCACTTTTAACTGTTAGTTTAGCTTCCGCGCAAAATGCTGAGAAGGCAAAAACATTATTGGATGATGTGTATAACAAGGTTAAGGGGTATGACAATATTTTTGTTGATTTTAAATTTGTGCTAAACAATCAAGAAGCGGACATCAATGATGAAACAAGGGGGGATGTTACCATGCAGGGAGATAAATATGTTGCTAACTTTTTTGGGGCACAACAGTTGTATGACGGCAGTAAAGTATATACCATAGTACCTGAAAATGAAGAAGTTACGATTGAAGATAAATCCGAAGATGAAAACACGATTACCCCTTCCAAAATGTTGACTTTTTATCGACAAGGCCACACTTACAAATGGGATATCCTTCAAAATGTGAAGGGTAGAAAAATACAGTTCATCAAACTGACCCCTATTGATACCAATACAGAATATGAATCTATATTATTAGGTATTGATGCTGAGACCAAGCACATATTTAAGGTAATCGAAACCGGTAAGAACGGCACTATGACCACTATTACTGTTAATTCTTTTAAAACAAACCAACCTTTATCAAAAACCTTATTTACTT
>CAZHJO010000599.1:0-2165 GCA_964532755.1 uncultured Maribacter sp.
GGATTATTCCCAAAATGTAGTTTCCCGAACATGGCCGTTTGATAGCCTGCGTTTTTCAACAGTTGTGGAAAAGTGACATTAGTGGTGTCAAAAGGGGAGAGGTTATCTATCTTCCCGTTAATATGCGAATGTTTTCCAGTAAGTAGTACTGCTCTTGATGGTGCGCAGATAGAGTTTGTTACTGTTGCGTTTGAGAAGCGCATTCCCTCTTTGGCGATCCTATCTATATTGGGTGTTTTAATCAGATTATCGTTATAAGCGCTTATCGCCTGATAGGCATGGTCATCAGACATGATGAAAACGATATTGGGCCTTTGGGACTTAGGGTTTTCTTCTCTTTTAGGACTTCTGCAAGAAGCAAATAGAAGACAGCTTACAAGAGCGAAACCTAGGATATTGATTTTCATGTAATGCAGTTTGGTCGGTCTTGGCCAAATGTATTGATTTATAGCCAAAACACTATTCTGTTTTACGATATTTAGCCAGCACTTTTTGAAACTGGGAATGTATTTTCTTTACTGTTTTTGGTTGAAGATCGGTATCCAAAGGATTTTGCTCTTCCAAATCGTTTTCCAGATTGTAGAATTCCCCATTCCCATACAACTTCCATTTCGTGTTTTGCACATAACGTCGAGGGTTGAAATTACCCCAATGGGGTTCATAATGGCAGAAAACCCACTCCCTTGCTTTCGAATCCTGCCCGATGAGCTGCGGGTAAAAACTATGACCATCGGTTAATGAGGAATCCAATTTTCGTTGTGTAGCGGTTTCCAAAATAGTGGGTAGAAAATCGGTAAAGTCAATAAGGTTGTCATTAACGCTTCCTTTTTTGATTTTCCCATCCCAATGGGCAATCAAAGGTACATGCGTGCCCGCATCCGTGGTATAACCTTTGTTTCCTTTAATATTTTTTCCATCATTGACCGAAGTGATATCCCGATTGGTACCATTATCACCAACAAACAATAGCAAGGTGTTTTTTTGAATACCCAATGCCGCTACTTTATCTCTAATGCGACCCACAAGCTTATCCATATAATGTACCATTTCACCAAAATATGCGGTATCGTTAACTTTTGATGCTGGATTAAAATATTTGAATTCTTCATTATCGGGAGTAGGAACAAAGGGGTCATGTGTGAGTACCATGGGATAATAAATGAAAAATGGACTTTCCTTATTTTCAGCCATAAAAGCCTCAATTCGATCCACAAAAATATCGGGGCCATATTTATTCTCATAGGTTATTGCTCCATCCTTGGAACTTAAAGTAGGGTTCTTGTATCTGAATCCCCGTTGGTCTATTTGCCATAGACAAAAGTCATCAAAACCTGCTTTTTCCGGGGTGGTCCCCTTTTTGTTTCCCGCTAACTTCTGTTGATGGGCATTACCCAATAGTTGCCACTTACCTGCTACAAAGGTTTTATAACCACCTTCTCTTAAATAATGGGCAAAGGTCTTTTCATTTGGATCCAAGAGACCAAAACCAATATAATTGCGATGATTATACTTTCCCGTCATCAATTGCACCCTTGAGGGCGTGCAGAGGGGTGTGGAATAACAATGGTCAAATCGCATACCATCGTGGGCAAGTTGATCTAGGTTCGGTGTTTTATAACTTGAGCCTTTGTAAGTACTTAAGGTCTCAAAACCAAGATCATCGGCCATTACCAGGATTATGTTCGGACTCCTAGGTCTGACAGGCTCTGTTTTAGATGGTTCCTTGCAAGATGAAGCGAATAGAAGGGCTGCTATTATCGAATAAAAAGCGGCGCTATTCCCACAATTCCCAATGAACCTATAGCTCTCTGATAGCTTTATGTTGAATAAATTCGATATTTGATCAAGTAAAACAATCAACCCAACTTGTTTACAGTTTTCCGTAGAGCTACCAAATTGGTCAACAATTTTGCCAAATGGTCTAAATGCAGCATATTGGCCCCATCGCTTTTAGCGATTGAAGGGTCGTAATGGGTTTCCATGAACAAACCATCAACCCCGGTGGCGATTCCCGCCCTAGCAATGGTCTCGATCATATCGGGTCTGCCACCCGTGACCCCTGAGGATTGATTGGGTTGTTGTAACGAATGGGTAACATCCAATACTACCGGTGCATATTGTTTCATGGTAGGTATTCCCCTAAAATCGACTATCATATCCTGATA
>CAZHJO010000600.1:0-2157 GCA_964532755.1 uncultured Maribacter sp.
TTGCCAAAACGACTGAGAATATCATCCCTATTTTTTTCTAAAGTAGCTTTATCCAGAACATTCGTTACCAGACCTAGGGCAGTACCTCCATTTCCAACAATAGCTGTTGTTTCATTCGCTATTATGTCTTGATCTCTGTCAAGGATTACGACCTTAACGCCTTCTGAAGCCAAACTGTTTGCAATGCAACTTCCCAGAACTCCTGCGCCACCTGTAATAACTGCTACTCTATCGTTTAATATGAATTGGTCCATTATGGATTTGAAATTTTTGTTAAGGGCCTTATTTATGGTACCACTTCAATTTCCGAGATAACATTTATACAACCTGAAAACCAAAGGCCATTATAAATTTAGCCAATGTTTAATACGCAAAGGAACAACATTTATAATTATACTGATTTATAAGTGAAAAATTCAAAATATTATTAAATGTCTTCTTTTTGGGTATTTCGTCCAATGCCCTGGAACGGCCCGCCAAGTTTGTACTGTCCTTGCTGTTTTACATAGAGGATTGACCTATTTAGGCCTTGCATTATAAAATGTAACTTCTAATGACCTAGGTCATTTTGATCAATCCATTAACCTGTTAATTTAGCGGAATGTTCAATTAAATACAAGTAAGATGGAAACAATAACAGAAATAAGGGAACAAGCTACGCCTATGCCAAGAATCGGTGATAATGCACCTAAATTTAAAGCGGTTACAACCCAAGGGGATATCAATTTCCCAGAAGATTATAAGGGAAAATGGGTGATTCTTTTTAGTCATCCAGCAGATTTTACGCCGGTATGCACCTCTGAGTTCATGACTTTTGCCAAACTCGAAGATAAGTTTGGAAAGGCCAATTGCAAACTAATCGGACTTTCAATAGACGGCTTGTACAGTCATATTGCATGGCTGCGTACTATTAAGGATAAGATCGAATTCAAGGGAATGGAAAATATGGAAGTCAAGTTTCCATTGATTGAGGATATTACCATGGATGTTGCTAAAAAGTACGGCATGATCCAGCCCGGCGAAAGCAAGACACAAGCGGTACGGGCGGTTTTTTTCATTGACCCTAATGGTACTATCAGGGCCATTATTTATTACCCTTTGAGTTTAGGTAGAAATTTTGATGAAATCTATAGAGCTCTGATTGCTATGCAAACAGCTGATGCATTCTCTGTGGCAACACCTGCCGATTGGCAGCCTGGTGATGATGTAATTGTTCCGCCAGCGGGATCTTGTGGTACTGCTGAAGAGCGAATGGAATCGTCAAATGGGGAAATTGAATGCACCGACTGGTTTTTCTGCACCAAGAAACTAGATAAAAAGGAGATACTTGAGGCGGTTATTATTGATTGATAAATGTACCATTATTGTTGCTTGGCGAAAAGAGGGGTCTGTTCATTAATTTGGTCAGATGCCCTCCTAGTCAAGGGGAGGCTTGAGGTCCTGAATGATAAACAGCGAGTCTCATTTGTATTCAATTCAGCAGATAACTGTTCTAAATTTCTATCATGAATCCTCTTATATATCTTGTTTTAGGAATTTTTGGACTCTGGGTGGGTACTGAATTTACCATTAGGAATGCTATAAAAATTGCGCGGTATTTTAATATTTCCGAGTTGTTCATAGGGCTTACCATTTTGGCTTTTGGAACGGATTTACCAGAACTTGTAGTGGCCATTGACGGAGCGTTACAGAACTTGGCCGGTACAGATACATCTGGTGTGGTCATTGGCAACGCTATAGGTAGTTCAATAGCGCAGATAAGTATCGTTATTGGTTGCATTACCCTTTTCTATTATGTTACGACAGGTCAGATCCAGATACGACAAATGGCTACCGAACTCGTTGGATCTGTCATTCTCTTGACCCTTGTGGCTTTTGACAATGTCATTACCTGGAATGATGGTGCTTTGCTTTTTATTGCTTTTATAATGTACATTTTTACGCTATATCGAAGGGAAAAGAAAACCAAATCAAAGGAAGTTTCCAAAGAAACGAATAAGCGTATACTCGTTCCCATTGTGTTTTTGACAGGCAGTCTTGGTATCGTTATACTCAGTTCACATATTACCATAGCAAATGCGTTGGTAATTGTTGAAAAATGGGGTATTCATCAATCTTTCGTAGGTGCCGTAGTAGTCGGGTTGGGAACAAGCCTAC
>CAZHJO010000601.1:0-2155 GCA_964532755.1 uncultured Maribacter sp.
GGCTGGGATTATGCGAAATTTAGGCACGGAAGGAAGAGTACATGGTTAACCATTTACCGAAAACCTATATTTTAATTGCCAAAATGATAAAGGGTCTTGATCATTCCGTCGGAAAGTCCAATTTTAGGTACATGGATTTTTTTGGCACCGCTCCATTTGGCGGCCATTAGGAAAATACGCGTTGCCGGAATAATAACATCGGCCCTATCGGTGTTAAGACCCAATTCTGATATCCTATCTTCATAACTCAGACTATTCAAAAAATTAAACTGTGCATTCAACCATATGAACGAAAGGGGTTGCCCTTCCTTTCTTCCAGACATTTTGTGTAGTTTATTAATATTACCTCCAGAACCGATTATTGAAATTTTTTGTAATTGTGCTGTATTTTGCCTAATCCAATCCTCCAAATTTTTCCAAGTAGCTTCGTCTACCATATCATTCAGCAACCGAACAGTACCTAATTTTATTGATTTTGATGTTTTGATTTCGCCCCTACTAAAGAGGGTAAATTCAGTGCTTCCTCCGCCAACATCAATATAAAGATAGGATTGATCTTTCTTTATTAACTTTTTTAAATCTGTAGAAGCGATGATCTCAGCTTCTCTTTTACCATCTATCAATTCAATTTTAACTCCTGCTTCGTTGTTGATTTTTTCAAGTACCTCGGCTCCATTTTTGGCTTCGCGCATTGCTGAGGTAGCACAAGCCATATATTCTTCTACGCGATAAACTTCCATTAGGAGCTTAAATGCTGTCATCGACTTTATGATGCGCACTGCATTCTCTTCTGATATTTCCCCTATCGTGAACGAATCTTCCCCCAGACGTACCGGTACGCGTACTAACTCACTTTTCGTGAACAACGTCTTTTTTCCTTGTTCTTCAATTACATTCTGAATAAGGAGTCTAATGGCATTTGACCCTATATCTATTGCCGCGAATTTTCTAATTTTCAATTTTTGAGGTTTCAAGAGTTAAATTTTTTGACATAATAATCATACATCGCAAACTGGGAACGCACCTTGGGCTTGTTGTTTTTACGATACGCATTGTCCTGTTTATCCGAAAAAATACGGGCCTTGACATTATCGCTCCATGAGATCTCAAAGGTATCGATCAATTCTTGTTTAATATCCTCATCGTAAACCGGGCACCCAACCTCTACCCTATTATCAAGATTACGTGTCATCCAATCGGCTGAGGATATATAGACCTTAGGATTCCCATCATTGCAAAAAACAAACACCCTTGGATGCTCCAAAAACTTGTCAACCACGCTAATTGCCTCTATATTCTCACTCATCCCTTTAACCCCGGGAATAAGACAACATACGCCTCTGATGATCAGTTGTATTTTAACTCCCGCATTACTGGCTTCATATAATTTGTCAACCATCTTGTACGAGGTAAAACTGTTCATCTTTATTTTAATACAAGCCTCTTGCCCAGCTGTAGCGTTCTCTATCTCCTTATCAATTAGCGCCATAAAATAACTTCTAGTATAGTGCGGGGAAACCACCAAATGTTTGTATTTGTTTATTTTATATGTAGTGGTAAAAAAGTCAAATACCTTATTGATTTCCTTTAATATTGGTTCATGGGCAGTAAACAAAGTATAATCGGTATAAATACGTGCGGTAGACTCATTAAAATTACCGGTACTAATAAATCCATAGCGCTTTATTTTATTCCTTTCCTCACGTTCGATCACACATATTTTACTATGCACTTTTAACCCTGGTACACCAAAAATTAGATTTACCCCTTCAGCTTGGAGCTTTTCGGCATAACCAATATTGGCTTGCTCGTCAAAACGGGCCCTCAACTCGATCTGCATAGTAACCTGCTTACCATTTTTAACAGCATTGATCAGGGAAGCCGCTACCTGCGAGTTGCTCGCAAGACGGTATACCGTAATTTTTATACTTCTGACCTTTGGATCTAAAGCAGCCTCCCTTAAAAATTTTATGACATAGGAAAATGTTTGATAGGGGGTGTATTGCAAGTAGTCTTTTTCAGCAATCCTTTCGAACAAACTCCCTTCCAAACTTAGACCCTTGACTGGAAGTGGTGTAATCCTATCATACATTAAATCTTGCCGGCCCAAGCTGGGAAATCCCATATAATCGCGTCGGTTATGATACCTCCCACC
>CAZHJO010000602.1:0-2154 GCA_964532755.1 uncultured Maribacter sp.
TAATATCCAATAAACCATAAAGAATGCCTCTCGTACTTTCTGATGAGAGCTGAAGCCCATCTCCTTCAAACTTAATAGCGAACCCATCTTGCACCGGTTTTTCCTTAGATGGGATTACTTCTAATTGCAATTGTGCCTTTTCGCGGTTCTTTGAAAAAAGCAGTGTGATTTTTTGTTTTTCTAGCGTATTCCGCAGTTTTTCAATAGCGTAATCTACTTCTGTTTTTAATTCATATTCAATATAAATTCTTATAGATTCGGTCTTTTTTTGACACGACCCAAAACATAAAATCGCAATGAGAATCAAGAACTTTTTCATGGACTATATCTTCCTAATCAAAACTACCCAATCCTTATCCCGTTCTTTTCTCACAGGGGGCATGCCCAACAATTGCTCACCTGGGCCTGAAATACTTTTTACTTTTCCTTGTTGGAGTGCTCCACCCTTCCTGGGGTTGAACCAATGAACCTCAAATTCCCCTTCAGAATTTGCTAGGTCTAACGCAGATTCCCCACCATTCTTTAGGTAGACTATATATGCTGACCCTTCATTGGCCAGGACATAATCCCCTTCTGAAGAAATTAGCGAATCATCGGATGTCATTGTCCAATATGCGATATTGTTTTTATTGAAAAAATCGAGGCATACTTTGCCTTGGTCCCAAAACAAATCACGGGAACGATAATCTTGACAACTTAAATCGGAATGGGGATGTTCATATCCAAAATACCACTCGGTGCCCCATGCCCCAGCCATCATGGCGCCCCAAAGTCCATTTTTTCGAGCATTATCATGATCCGGGTCTTCTGCATCGGGAATCAAGGAATGCCTATGATCTCCTGGTTCGTCGACGGCTACAGCCCAAATTTTGCCAGCATTATTTGCTTCGTTCAATACTTTTAATGTTTGGGAATGAACCCTACTGAAATCTTCTTTATTGGTTTGCAATGAAGCTCCCGTAAATTTGGTTTCGGGACCATAAATGGGATCATACCAGGCCCCATTATGTATCACCAAATGATGCTTGTAAGGGTCAATTGAAGAAACATAATCCGCCAATCGAATTCGCTCTGTCGCATCCAATGGAAAAGTAGGTGGTGTTTCCGTCCAATCACCGGTCTCTTCGGCAAGATTCCAATTCAGGGCCAAATGGTGACCAAAACGGGCTATCAATTCCCGGTAATATAATTTGGTATAAAGACCTGTACCACCATTGTCCAACAACCCTTGATTTTCATGCTCCAAGGTTTTGAAGTGTAGGAACATACCCAATTTATCAGCATGTTCAAAAACGACTTCCCACTGATCTAGTTTGGAGGTGTCAAAACGGTCCCATGTATCATAATCAACATAAGGGAAAACATTTTGATCATCCCCACTTATGTTCATCGTCAGAAAAGAAAAGGCATTCATGCCTTTAGAGGCCAAATAATTAATGGCCCCTATAATTTCTTTCCCTTTACCGTTGTTCCAACTTGGGTCCCCTTCCTTCCAATCTTTGCGGTGGGCTTCCCAGGTCTTGACCAAATCGTCCTTATGACCATCATTTTTAAACGTACCATCGAATTGATCATAGGCCAAAAAGTTTTCAGGAGCATCAGAACCACATTTTAGAAAGTACTCCCCATTCTGAAATTTCAAGTATCTTTCACCCACATATTGAAGCATGCCCTTTCCCCTAAAATCCTTTCCCGTTTTATCGGATTCATCAATGGTGAACTTTCCTGTTCTGCCGTCCATAAATTTACCACTTTTCAACTTTTCAGATGTCCGGACGGCTGCCCATTTTCCTTTCTTGAAATCCACTTGATAATTCCACTCCCCTATTTCGTCCGGAGCGAAATGTACTTTCCAAATGTTTCCTGACCCAGCACTGGTATTCCCAGCGTTCCCATCAGCTGCATAGTACCCGGGAATCATGTATTCTTTCCCTGAATCTGAATGTATAAAACTAACATTCAATCTATAATTCAAAAAAGGATTATCTTCTGCTTGTTCCGAAGTTTCCGGACCTTCGAAAACCAGGGTTATTTTATGCCATTTCTTTAGTTCACCGGTAACATCCTGGGCATTGATCGGATTAAGGGCAAATACCAGCATCAAAAGTGTCGGAGTGAAGCGAAAATTCATTTTCAGATACATATTACTTATAT
>CAZHJO010000603.1:0-2152 GCA_964532755.1 uncultured Maribacter sp.
GCGAAAGGAAATTATGTCCTTTATCTGTGCGGTAACAATGCTAATAATTTAATTTTAATAATTTTCAGTTCTTTAAAAAGGCTGTATTACAGGGCTACTATGTAAAATCACATGACGTATTCCCAAAGTGCACTGTAATTGATCTTTTTTAGTAGTCTCATAAATTCACCTTTTACAAAACCATTTTAATAGGTAGAAAGTAAAACTTCTCCAAATTTCGAAACCAATTTATGGCAATTAGGTACGTATCTTGTTTCCAATGTATCTATATTTTAACTGGAATTGCCTATTTTTGCTATTCAAAAGTGTTGCTGACCTAATATGAGTCAAAAAGTACTACTCTCCTCTAAAGAAATTAACATCATCCTGCATCGATTGGCTTGCCAACTTCTTGAAAATCATCTCGATTTTTCGGATACGGTTTTGATCGGTATACAACCTAGGGGAACTTTTGTTGCCAAAAGGTTGACCAAAATCCTTAAAGCGGAATATGGCGTAAAACATATTGACCTTGGTTTATTGGACATAACTTTTTATAGGGACGATTTTAGAAGGGGTGAAAAGACCCTTGAGGCCAACCAAACCAAGATCGACTTCCTGGTAGAGGATAAAAAAGTGGTTTTGATTGATGATGTCTTGTATACGGGTAGGAGTATTCGGGCCGCATTGACGGCCATTCAGTCTTTTGGACGTCCCTCCGAAATAGAACTTTTAACACTGATCGATAGACGTTTTAGTCGGCATTTACCTATTCAACCCACGTACAAGGGGCGGCAGGTTGATGCCATTAATGACGAAAAGGTTAAGGTAATGTGGGAAGAAAATGACGGTAAAGACATGATTTATTTGATAAATAAATAGGAAATGAGCGAACTGAGTGTAAACCACTTATTGGGGATTAAATATCTAAATGAAAACGATATTCAACTCATTTTTGAAACAGCCGATCATTTTAAGGAAGTTATTAATAGATCTATTAAAAAAGTTCCTTCGCTACGAGACATAACTATAGCCAATATTTTTTTTGAGGACAGTACAAGAACCAAATTATCTTTCGAACTCGCCGAAAAAAGATTGTCGGCAGATGTTATCAATTTCTCAGCGGGCCAATCATCCGTAAAGAAAGGGGAAACTTTGATTGATACGGTAAACAATATACTCTCCATGAAGGTTGATATGGTGGTGATGCGCCATCCGAATCCCGGTGCGGGCATATTCCTTTCCAAACATGTGAACGCATCTATTGTCAATGCCGGGGATGGAGCGCACGAGCACCCTACCCAAGCCTTGTTGGATTCTTTTTCCATTCGCGAAAAACTGGGGGATGTTGCAGGTAAGAAAGTCGTAATCGTTGGCGATATATTGCATTCGAGGGTGGCACTGTCAAATATTTTCGCATTGAAACTTCAGGGTGCACAAGTTAAGGTTTGTGGGCCAAAAACCTTAATGCCCAAACACATTGAGTCTTTAGGGGTTGAGGTTGAAACCAATTTGAGAGAAGCCCTTAATTGGTGCGATGTTGCCAATATGTTGCGCATTCAGAATGAACGCTTGGATATTAGCTATTTCCCTACCACAAGGGAATACACACAACAATTTGGGGTTAACAAGGCACTTTTGGATTCTTTGAACAAAGAAATAGTGATAATGCATCCGGGACCCATAAATAGGGGCGTGGAGATTACAAGTGATGTTGCGGACTCTAAGCAATCGATTATTTTGGATCAAGTAGAAAACGGGGTCGCTATTCGTATGGCGGCTATTTATCTATTGGCCTCAAAAATAAAATAGGACTTTATGATTTTTGATCAGGATGATACCACTACCATAATTTTCCAGGAAGATATTTCGATTCAAGAGTTTTTGAAGAATCTAAGTAAAGGCTATCCAAAGGTGAAAAATGATAATATCATTGTAAATCTTTTCTCCTTCGCAGATCTTACCGCTGGGGATATCTTGGAGTTTCTTCAAATTTCCAATGCACATAGAGGTCTAAAAAAGTCATTCGTTCTGGTGACCGATAAGGTATCTTTTGAAGAAGTGCCCGAAGAAATATGTGTTGTACCGACAATTCAAGAAGCCAAGGATATCATCGAAATGGAAGAAATAGAAAGGGATTTGGATATATAAAAATTCAGAATTCTGAATTCAC
>CAZHJO010000604.1:0-2151 GCA_964532755.1 uncultured Maribacter sp.
CTTCAACCAAAGACTTTACGCGATGAAAATAATAAGTTTCACCTCCCATTTCAATGGCCTTATTCAAAAATTGCAGCGCGGATTCAAATTTGATGTTCTGTTCTTGGTAATATCTTGCTGCCTCATAATAGGTTTGAGCGGTGGGTTTATCGGCTAATTTTTGTTTAATTTCGGCCTCCATCAGACGATGTGTATCAATTTTGACAGGAATATTGATTTCAGTGTTTTCCCAACGTATTTTCAGATGCAGTGCATTGTGGTCTATTTTATCGAACGTAATCAGTAAATTCTCCTGAAATGATTTCGATATTTCTGGTTTCACTACAACTCGTAGAGCATCCTCATTTCTATCATAGTTCTTTCGGCCATCCCCCCAATGGGTCAAATTAGTATGAAAAACGATCTCCCATTCTTTTTCTTCTGGAAAGGCATACAGGGCATATACTCCTTTTGCCAAGGAATTACCCAATACTGAAACATCGCTTTCAAAAGTAATCTTTGTTGAGGCATTGGCACCAACGCGCCATATACGACCATAAGGCACTAAGCCCCCAAAAATTTGACGTCCACGAACTGCTGGTCGCGAATATTCTACTTTTATTGAAGTTAAGCCAATTTTCTGGGTAGAAGTAGCAGAAGGGCTTACCTTGGGGTGATTTAACTGTGCAGTGAGCACCGAGGCAAATGAAAAGCAAAAAATGAAGAATAGCTTTATCAATTTTCGATGTTAAAGAATGAATCTACGAACTCATATTTATTGAAAACCTGTAAATCCTCAATTCCCTCACCAACTCCTATATATTTCACTGGAATCTGGAACTGGTCGGATATTCCAATAACTACTCCGCCTTTTGCGGTACCGTCCAGTTTTGTAACTGCCAAAGAAGTTACTTCGGTAGCTTTTGTAAACTGTTTGGCCTGTTCAAAAGCGTTTTGGCCAGTAGATCCATCCAAGACCAATAATACATCATGCGGCGTATCATCGACCACTTTCTGCATCACCCGTTTTACCTTGGTAAGCTCATTCATTAAATTGACTTTGTTATGCAATCTGCCAGCCGTATCTATAATAACTACATCGGCATCCTGGGTAACTGCCGAACTCAAAGTATCAAAGGCAACCGAAGCCGGGTCACTGCCCATGTTTTGTTTTACAATCGGTACATCTACCCTATCTGCCCACACCTGCAACTGATCTATCGCTGCAGCCCTAAAGGTATCCGCTGCGCCCAATATTACTTTATATCCTTGTTTCTTGAATTGATGCGCCAATTTACCTATTGTAGTGGTTTTACCAACCCCATTTACCCCAACGACCATAATAACATAAGGCTTTTTATCGATTGGTATACTATATTCAGTTTCTTCCCCCAAATGGGTCTCTGAGAGTAATCCCGCGATTTCTTCACGTAAGATCTTATTGAGCTCATCGGTTCCCATATATTTATCCCTGGAAACCCGAGCCTCAATGCGATCAATAATCTTTAAAGTTGTATCCACGCCAACATCAGAAGAAACCAAGACCTCTTCCAGATTATCCAGTACGTCATCATCAACCTTGGACTTACCTGCAACAGCCTTGCTCAGCTTGGAAAAGAAAGTGGTTTTAGTCTTCTCTAGTCCCTTGTCCAAGGACTCTTTTTTCTGAGCGGAAAATATCTTCTTGAATAAACCCATAATACCTGAAAAACTTTCATCAAAGATATGAAAATAAAAAAGCCCCTTTCTTTCAAAAAGGAGCTTTTAAAATTGATTTGATCAACTATGTCTTATTTTGATAACCATTCGTTAACAGCCTCTGGGGCCATTACAGATTCACGAAATGTGTAAGCACCACTCTTTGGTGACTTTACCATTTTAATTGCCTTGGTTAATCTTTTTGAACTTGATTGTAAACTTGCTACCGTCTTCTTTGCCATGACCTATGAATTATCCGATACTTCACAAAAGCGAAGATACCTTATTACTTGATTTCCTTATGAACTGTCATTCTCTTTAGGATTGGATTAAATTTCTTAATCTCCATCCTTTCCGGAGTGTTCTTTTTATTTTTAGTGGTGATATACCTGGAAGTTCCTGCCTGTCCGGATTTTTTATGCTCGGTGCACTCCAAAATAACTTGAACCCTGTTTCCTTTCTTTGCCATTGTAA
>CAZHJO010000605.1:0-2141 GCA_964532755.1 uncultured Maribacter sp.
ATGACTTTTTTCAAAATGCGCAGTTTGAGAAGTTATAAAAAAATGAAAATTAAGACCACCGATAAATTTATCCACGCAGATTCGATGAAGCTCGCATATTAACTAAAAATGCTAAAAATATGAAAGTAGTGATATTCGTAGGAATTATTGAATAAATTCAAAGTCAATGTGCCATAAATCCCGCAAATCAACGGTGTCATATGAAGAAAAACAACCTTATGCTTTACATAATATCTATACTCTCTCTCATTATAGTCCCTGCATATTTTGTCTCTACTGCTATTGCAAATCAGTATAGTTGTGAGGAAACACCGGGAGTTTTAGTGTCTGGACCAAATGACAAAATGGTCGATCATGTTTGCAATGCAGCTAACCGGGCTATCACATTTCTTGGGGAATATCAATTAAAGCCCATAAGAACAATATATATAGAAATTATAAAAGAGGTTATCAATCAAGATGGTTATGAGGCTTTTGGAAGTTATGACCGCCAAAGTGATCGTATTCAAATGATGTCATTACCAGCATTATTACAAAGCAGTAAATCTCCAAAAATGTATAATATGCCATTTGACGAGGAACACTATATTGGAGCTTTAGCTCATGAAATCACTCATGCAATTTTCCACCACAACTCCACAAACATAGAGGAGAAGTGGAACAATGCAGCGCAAGAATATCTTGCTCATGCCACCCAGCTCGGTGTTTTACCGGCACAAAGACGAGAGGAGATCATAAATTCTGAAGATACTGGCCCTTGGGAGCCTGGAGATGAAATAAGCGTTACTTACATGGGGTTCAATACAACAGGTTTTGCAGTGAAATCATATCTCCATCTAACCCAGATGACCAATCCACAATCGTTTATCCAGATCCTATTAAACCACAAATGGTTATATATATCAGTACCCTAATGGTCCTGCTGCAATAAGATCAATTAGTATATAGTATAGTGTAAAAAGGAAGAATGCGCTGTATACGGCGAATTAAGATCTTAGTTTATTTCATTAAAAACAATAGAAAAACTTCGATAGCCAACCGTATTACTTCGTTCCGCTACGCTCCATTCGGACTCGCTGAAGTTTGCTGGTGAACTCTTATACGAGCTGAAAAAACAAGCTATGATAGTCAAATTCATAAAATCGAAAGATCCTGAAGATGGATATGAAATTGAAAGTCTTTCAATGAATAAAGAGTATGAAGTGATTGGAATAGAAGGTAATTATTACAGAATATTAGATGATGAAAAAGAACCATGTCTATATTCTCCAGAGTGCTTTGAGATAACAGATGGGAATAAACCAAAATTCTGGCTAACTGAGACAGATGAGTTTGGAGAGGAATACTCATACCCTAAAAGTTGGCATGGTGTAGGTTTTTTTGAAGACTATTTTGATGATGTTAGGAAAGTAGTAGATAAATTTTGGAAGGATTACAAAAAATATTATCATAATAACAGCAACTAGCCAGATATTTCACCAACGCTTCACTTCGCTCCATTCGGACTAGCTGAAGTTTGCCGATGAACTCAAAAATTAGTGTCAAATTAACCCCTTGATCTCTTATGCAATGCACAAGAATATGAGCAGGTATAATTTCTTAAAAGGAATATTCGTTGGTTCCGGTATTGTTATCGGTCTAATGGTGTTGGCGTATTTTGCTATTCCGGAAATATATTTATTCACAGAGAATCGAAATTTCGCTAATTTACGAGAGAAAACAAAACTAAACTGTTTAACGATGCCATTACATTGTTTGGTGCGGGACGAAAACAATGAAGAAATATCAAAGTACATTAATAGTGGTAAGAATTTGGAATTAAAAGACAACTGGGGTAGAACAGCATTATTTTTTGCATTATGGAATGCCAAGCCAAATATCGTAAGTAAACTTCTAGTCTCAGGTGCAGATGCAAACACAAAAGATGAAAATGAAGAATCAATATTTTATCAAGCAATTGCTTGGGATATGTATGATATCGCCGATCAGTTGTTAGAGAGTGGTGCAAATATTGACATTTTTAACGGTAGTCAGTATTCGGAAACCGCTTTACATTATTGCGTCATGAAAAATAAACCTGAATGCGTAAAGTTCCTAATTAGTCGCGGCGCAAATAAAAACCTGAAAGACTCTTTCGGATA
>CAZHJO010000606.1:0-2140 GCA_964532755.1 uncultured Maribacter sp.
CTACAGTTTCGTTCCTGTTATCAATGAGGGCGCGAATTTCGTTATTTTCCAAGGATTTTAAAACTTTTTCCGCATATTTTTCATGTTTCTCACTCACGGGCAGTACAATAGCCTGTTCGGGAATCAACCACAAAGGGAAATTTCCACCGGTGTGTTCCAATAAAAGTGCTATGAATCTCTCCATACTTCCAAAAGGCGCGCGATGTATCATTACCGGTCTGTGAAGCTCATTGTCACTACCTTTATAAGTAAGGTCGAAACGTTCAGGTAGGTTATAATCAACCTGTATGGTACCCAATTGCCAGTTTCTTCCTAGGGCATCTTTGATCATGAAATCGAGTTTAGGGCCATAAAAGGCGGCCTCACCACTTTCAATCACAAAATCCAGTCCTTTTTCTGTAGCAGCGTTGATTATTGCATTTTCAGCTTTCTCCCAATTCTCAACAGATCCAATATATTTATCGGGGGTATCCAAATCCCTAATGGATACCTGAGCCTTGAAATTGTCAAAGCCCAAAGAACCTAAGACATATAACGATAGATCAATTACATTCTTAAACTCTTGGTCAAGCTGTTCCGGTGTACAGAATATGTGCGCATCGTCCTGGGTAAATCCCCGAACACGGGTCAATCCATGAAGTTCACCACTTTGTTCATACCTATAAACAGTCCCGAATTCAGCGTATCTTTTGGGGAGTTCCCTATAGCTAAAAGGCCTGTGGTTATAAATCTCACAGTGGTGTGGGCAGTTCATGGGTTTTAATAAAAACTCCTCCTCATCCTTAGGGGTGTGAATGGGTTGAAAACTGTCTTCCCCGTATTTTGCATAATGGCCAGAAGTAACATATAGTTCCTTTTGACCTATATGTGGGGTTGCTACCATTTCGTAACCCGCTTTTTTCTGGGCTTTTTTCAGAAAATCCTCTAATCGTTCGCGAAGTGCAGCCCCTTTTGGCAACCATAGCGGAAGACCTTGTCCTACCTTTTGGGAAAAAGCGAAAAGTTCCAGTTCCCTGCCTAATTTTCTATGATCCCTTTTCTTGGCCTCTTCCAGTAAATGAAGGTATGCTGTAAGCTCTTTTTGCTTAGGGAAGGAAATACCGTATACTCTGGTAAGCTGCTTGTTGTTTTCATCGCCACGCCAGTAAGCACCAGCCACACTTAAAACTTTGATCGCCTTAACAATACCAGTATTGGGAATATGCCCACCACGGCACAAATCGGTAAAAGTATCATGGTCACAAAAGGTAATGGTGCCATCTTCAAGATTTTCAATGAGCTCAACCTTGAATTCGTTTCCTTGTGCCTTGTATTTTTCCAAAGCTTCGGCCTTTGTTACCGCATGCATTTTAAAATCGTGCTTACCGCGTGCAATTTCCAAGGCCCTTTTCTCGATGTTCGGAAAATCTTTTTCTGATACTGTATGCTCCCCAAAATCCACATCATAATAGAATCCATTTTCAATAGCGGGTCCTATTGTTAATTTGGCTCCGGGATATAATTCTTCCAAAGCCTGTGCCATAATATGGGAAGAGGAATGCCAAAAGGCCCTTTTGCCCTCATCATTGTTCCATGTATATAAGGTTAGGGAACCATCTTCGGTTAATGGAGTAACGGTTTCAATAATGGTATCATTGAATTTGGCCGAAATAACATTCCGTGCCAACCCCTCACTTATGCTCTTGGCAATATCCATCGCAGTACTACCCTTGCTGTACTCCTTAACGGTTCCGTCTGGTAAAGTAATCTTAATCATGTTTTTATTATGACAATAAGTTTGCAAAGATAGTATCTAGTATCCATGCAGGCAATATATATAGGTATGTTTTTAGGGCGTTACCCAGCTCCTTAAAATGCTGGGTCGGGCCATACATTATATCCCTTACTGCGTGCGGGGATGCCATTGCTGTCCCTAACGCGAAAAAAATACTATGGCAAATCTTGTATAAATCGATAAAATGAATTAAATTTAATACCCTTTTTTAAAAATTGTTTTCACTTAAAACCTTGCAAAATAAGGGTTTGTGTAATTGGTGTAAAAAAAACTTTAAAAAAGTCCGCAATTATAGTTGCAATTTAAAAAACCATCTTATATTTGCACCCGCTTTGGGGCCTTGGCCTTGGGGTTGGAATGTTTTTG
>CAZHJO010000607.1:0-2138 GCA_964532755.1 uncultured Maribacter sp.
TTTTGCCATTCGGGACTGTTATTTGTGCAGTATCGCCAACTTCCTTTCCTAATAGACCTTTACCAATTGGCGAATTAACTGAAATTTTTCCTGATTTCAGATCAGCTTCACTTTCGGCCACCAATGTATATTTCATTTCCATTCCATTGGTCTGGTTCTTCAATTTTACTGTGGATAATACCAATACTTTTGACGTATCCAATTGGGATTCATCAATTAATCTTGCGTTGGCCAAAGTTTCCTCCAATTTGGCAATTTTCAGCTCTAACAGACCCTGCGCTTCTTTGGCTGCATCATACTCTGCATTTTCGGATAAATCACCTTTATCCCTCGCTTCCGCAATCGCTTGTGATGCATTAGGACGTTCAACATCCCTAAGATGATTCAACTCATCCCTCAATTTTTTTAAGCCTTCTGCCGTGTAATAAGATACGTTACTCATAGCTTCGTCGTTTAATAAATAGGAAAATCCCCTTTTTTAGAGAGGATTTAACGCAAAGATACATAATTTTTGCAGAATTTTGCTGAAGTTACACTCCTAAGAGAACGTATTATGCATCGTATTTTCATCTTGTTTTTAACGGTTTTATTATTTGCCTGTAGCAACGACCAAACCAATCGTAATCCATATTTACAGGAAATTGGATTTAGGTTTGATATGAACCTGAACCTACCGCTCTACAGCCCGTTGACCAATCCAGGCTCTGCCATATATGTAAATACGAATGTTGAAGGTTCGCGGGGTATATTTGTCATACATACCGCGTTCAACAATTTTATGGCATGGGAAGCAAGTTGTCCAAACCATGTACCCAATGATTGTTCTACCATGGAACTTAATGGCCAAATAGTAACCTGCTCCTGTGAGGATTACCAGTATAACTTAGTTACCGGACAACTTTTGAATAGACCCGATGATGGTAAACGCTATCATGATTTGCTATTTTACCAAGCTACTTTCGGCGGTAATACAGTGAGTGTTTCGAATTAAATTTGCAATTATTATGTTCCTAATATTTGATCCATTACCCAACTGGTATGTAACCCTGAACTTCCCAAAGAAGGATGGGTTTTTTCACCCAATAAGTGACTTTTTATGTTCCTTACATGAAATTCCTGGATATGTTTTGGATTGGGGATATCCAACTTTTCTTCCCCGCTCGAATTCACAAGAATAAGTGGATCTTCATTAAATATAGAAAACGAAATCTTCCCCTTACTGCCAAAGATTTCAACCTGATCTTCTCGCTGAAAACTTCCAAAATTCCAGCTACCCTCTCCGGTTACTCCGCTTTTGTGCATCCAATTACCCACAATGGCATCTTTTGCCGAATAAAGTCCCATTTGGTTTGTTGCAATCCCATTTGCTGCTACTATATCTCCCAACAAATAAATGAACAAGTCTAGCCCATGACTAGCCAAGTCATCAAAATAACCTCCTGGAGCAATCTTGGCTTCGGTTCTCCAATTATAGGTCCCGCTTAAATCCATTTGATTTGGAGGTTTGGAAAGGTGCCAACGAATGTGGCGAACTTCACCAATAGCGCCTTCATTCAACCATTCTTTTATTTTATTGAATCTTGGTAAAGAACGCCTGTAATAGGCAATGAACAACGGAATATCTTTCTCGTTGAACGCATTATAAATTTTTAGACTATCCTGATAATTCATAGCCATGGGTTTTTCAATGCAGCAAGGTTTTCCCACTTTGGCAACTTTAAGCGCATATTCCAAATGAGAATCGGGGGGCGTTGCAATATAAATCGCATCGATTTCAACATCATCAATGAGATCATCAACATTGGTATAGTACTTTGGAACATTATGTCGTCTGGCAAAATCAGCGGATTTTTCTTCATTTCGGCGCATGACCGCTAAAAGTTCAAAACCTTTCGTATTCCGATATGCCGGTCCACTTTTAACTTCGGTCACTGCCCCGCAGCCAATTATACCCCATCTTACGTTTTTGGAAATTGTCATTCAATTAAAATATCAATATCTAAAACTACGAATTCTGATGTAATCAAATCAATTAATTAACGGAAATGCCCCTTGGAATATCTCGCAGTACACCTACTCAACAAACACGTAAATATCATTTAGAAATTGAAAGTAGCCCCCAATAAAAAGTTAGTGCC
>CAZHJO010000608.1:0-2136 GCA_964532755.1 uncultured Maribacter sp.
TTTCATTGATGAATTCATCTCTTGTGCTCCCTTCTCTTAGATAACGCCTTTTAATCGCAACCATTGGCGGACCAAGTCGGGCTTCTTCCACAGTGGTCGCGTCATGACAGGCGTAGCATGACGTTTCCATAAATTTCTTTCCAGGAGGTTCTTCCGAAGCAGCCACATCACTGTTTGATTGATTATCTCTAACGGTATATTCAGGTTTTCTAGTCTCTTTACAACTGGTTATTACCAAGAGTATCCCCAAGATATATACAAATTTCATCATTTTGACATTTTACCTGTAGCACAACTTACAAATGACTTTGCCTTTGAAGCAAGGGTGTTTTTACTATCTATAGAAGGATATCCCAAATCTTTCAACTTATCCTTGACATTTATAGCATCACCTGAATCTTGGTAGGCGAATGATACAGTTGAGCTATTTGGAAAAACCTGAACTTCCGAAATGTTTTCCATTTCAGATAATTTATTGGTTATGGTTCTTGCACAACCTCCACATTTCAAATTCTGAACAATTATTGTTGCCTTCATAAAACTGTCTTTATATTATATCTTAGACCTTTTTAATTAAAACTAATTCCAGTACATATAGCCCCCTTTTAGGTCATAAACTTTTTCAAAACCCAAATCCAGTACTCTCTGAGCGGCTTTTTTACTTCGGCTTCCCGATCTACAATATAGATATACAGGTTTGCTCTTATCTAATTTTTCAAAAGCCTGTATAAAACTCCCTCTTTGGAATAAATCGATATTTATGGCATTTCCAATATGTCCGCCCTTGTATTCCCGAGCTGTTCTGACATCGACCAATTGTACCTTCTTTTGCTGTATTGCTAGCTTGAAGGATTTTTTATCCAGAACCTCAAACTTATCTGAATTTAAGGCACTGCCTCCAAAAAGTGAACTTAAAAATGACATCTATTTTTATATTTTTATTATTTCCATTTACGTTACCCATAACCAGGGAACGACCATTTTTGTTACAGTCGTTCCCTATACAACCAACTTAAAAAACTTTTGTCCTACCTACAACAATGTGGTGGGGCAAATATATTCTGAACGATCAACATTCGTCCTGGCGATTCCCGCGTAACCATCGCTAACATCAACAAAATCGTCCCACCCTCTTTGTTTTAACATTGAAGCTGCTATCATACTTCGATAACCTCCTGCACAGTAAATAACGAAGGGCACTTCTTTAGGAAACTGGGCCAAATGCTTATTTAATTCATTCAAAGGCACATTGATTGAACCTAATACATGTTCAGAGTTGTATTCGCTTTGTTTGCGAATATCAAATACCAATGGCATCTCAGCATGATAGGCCTTGGCATAAATTTTTGATGTAATCCGGCCTACTTTTTCAAATTCCTTATTTGATTTCTTCCAATCTTTAAATCCTCCTCTTAGAAAACCAATAGTATGGTCATATCCCACACGCGATAATCTGGTAATGGCCTCTTCTTCTTGACCGGGATATGTAATCAAAAGGATTTCTTGATTTATAGAGGGAATCAGTTCACCTACCCACTGTGCAAAATTTCCCTTTAGACCAATATTTATACTATTTGGAATAAATCCTATCGCAAAATCCATAGGATTCCTAGTATCTAACATAAGCGCGCCGGTTTCATTGGCTGCCGCTTCAAATGCATCAGGAGTTAGTGGTTTTATACCTCTTTCCATAACGGTATCCAAGCTTTCATAGCCTTTTATGTTCATCAACACGTTTTGTGGAAAATAGCCCGGAGGTGGTGTTAAACCAGAAAGTACTTCTTTAATAAATTCGTCCTTGGTCATATCAGGTCTTAGGGCATAATTCACTTCTTTCTGATGACCCAGTGTATCAGTGGTTTCTTTACTCATCATCTTACCACAGGCAGATCCCGCACCATGATTTGGATAAACGATAAGTTTGTCACTCAAAGGCATTATTTTATTCCGCAGTGAATCGTATAAATGACCGGCTAATTTTTCTTGAGTCAATTCAGAAACCACATGTTGTGCCAAATCGGGCCTGCCAACATCACCTATGAACAATGTATCCCCAGTTATGATTCCGTGCTCCCTTCCTTTTTCATCAATCAACAAATAAGTCGTGCTCTCCATGGTATGTCCAGGCGTATGCAG
>CAZHJO010000609.1:0-2126 GCA_964532755.1 uncultured Maribacter sp.
ACTTGCAGGTCATAAAAACGGATGGTTTACCGAAGACAATATAAAGTTTGCCGTTAGTAGTTGGGGTGCCTTATTAACTACTGAAAACCTTGAACAATGGTTATCAAACTATGATTTGTCCAAAAACAAGCACAAGACCGTAGCATTGATAATGGCTGGTAACATTCCCTTGGTTGGTTTCCATGATTTTATATCGGTCCTTATGTCTGGAAACAAAGCTCTTGTTAAGTTAGCCTCAAGAGATGCTATACTGCTGCCATTTATGGCAGACTTTTTAATAGATCAAGTGGCTTCCCTTGCCAAAGAAATTGCTTTTACGGAAAACAAATTAGAAAACTTTGATGCCGTAATTGCAACAGGAAGTGACAATACTTCACGCTATTTTGAACATTATTTTGGGCATAGACCCAATATCATACGTAAAAACCGAAATTCTGTCGCTATCATAACCGGCGAAGAATCCAAGGAACAGCTTCAAGCCTTGGGTGAGGATATTTTTCGATACTATGGGCTGGGCTGTAGGAGTGTATCTAAGATTTTTGTACCTAAAAAGTACAAATTCGATAGTTTTTTTGAAGCTATATTCGACTTTAATCCCATTATAAACCAGGCGAAATACGCGAATAACTATGATTATAACAAGGCTGTGTATTTAATGAGCGAATATAAAATACTGGAAAACGGATTCTTAATGCTAAAAGAAGATAAAGCTTACTCCTCGCCTATAGCAACTTTGTTTTATGAGGAATACCCATCCCTAAATGATTTAAAGCAACAACTCTTAGTTGACAATGATAGAATACAGTGCATTGTCGCCGATGGAATTCTCGATGATGAAGTTAAATTTGGTCAAACCCAAAAACCCAGCCTCACTGATTATGCCGATGGTATTGACACTGTTGAATTCCTGTTAAAAACATAGTGCAATAATTCCTAAAATCATACCTGTTTTTCCCTTTAAATTCATGACCTTTGCGATCTAATTTCAATAAAAAATGAAGAAACATAATTTTAGTGCAGGACCTTGTATATTACCACAAGAGGTATTGTTAAAAGCCTCCGAGGCAATAATGGATTTTAATGGCTCTGGCCTTTCACTTATTGAGGTTTCACATAGGGGCAAGGATTTTGTTGAGGTAATGGAGAATGCCCGATCGCTTGCCATTGAGCTTCTTGGTCTGGAGGGTAAGGGGTATAAGGCCCTGTTCTTACAAGGTGGGGCAAGCCTTGAGTTTCTCATGGTCGCTTATAACCTACTGGAGACAAAAGCTGGGTACTTGAATACGGGTACTTGGAGCAGTAAGGCCATCAAAGAAGCCCAATTACTGGGCGAGGTAATCGAGGTAGGTTCTTCCAAAGATGAAAACTTCTGTTATATACCAAAAGGATATAATGTTCCTAAAGAATTGGATTATCTTCATTTAACGTCAAACAACACCATTTTCGGAACACAACTTAAAAAATTCCCGAAGGCTGATACTCCTTTGGTGTGTGATATGAGTTCTGATATTTTTTCAAGACAATTGGATTTTTCGCAGTTCGATTTAATCTATGCCGGTGCCCAAAAGAATATGGGACCTGCGGGAACAACATTGGTAGTCTTAAAAGAGGATATATTGGGCAAGGTTTCTCGAAAAATTCCGTCTATGTTGGATTATCGAGTGCATATCAATAAGGACAGTATGTTCAATACACCATCTGTTTTTGCGGTTTACACCTCTTTATTGACATTGGAATGGTTGAAAGATTTAGGAGGAATAGCGGCCATTGAAGAAATCAATGAGAAAAAAGCACAACTGCTGTATTCCGAAATAGACCTGAATCCGGTTTTCGATGGATTTGCAAAGAAAGAAGACCGTTCTAATATGAATGCAACTTTCAACCTAACCCATGATAAGTTAAAAGACACTTTCGACGCTATGTGGAAAGAAGCAGGTATCAATGGACTAAATGGGCACAGATCTGTAGGTGGTTACAGAGCATCTATGTATAATGCACTATCACTGGAGAGTGTGGGTGCTTTGGTAGATGTAATGAGTGAAATGGAACGAAAAGGTTAATTAATAAATAACATGAAAATATTAGCAAACGACGGCATATCGCAAACAGGTATCAATGACCTTGAA
>CAZHJO010000610.1:0-2126 GCA_964532755.1 uncultured Maribacter sp.
AGGCATCGTCATCGATATCAAGTCCTTTTAAAGCTTTACCTGCACCGGGAATCATACCCATGAGGTCCTTGATATTCCCCATTTTCTTTATCTGCTGAATCTGATTTAGAAAGTCATCAAAACCAAACCTATTCTTGGCAATTTTCTTTTGGATCTTTCGAGCCTCCTCTTCATCAAATTGTTCTTGGGCCCTTTCAACCAGTGAGATAACATCGCCCATTCCCAAAATACGCTCGGCCATTCTTGACGGATGGAAAACATCAATCGCTTCCATTTTTTCACCTGTACCAATAAATTTTATGGGTTTATCCACGACCGATTTTATGGATATGGCCGCACCACCTCTGGTATCACCATCCAATTTGGTAAGAATAACCCCATCAAAATTCAGGACATCATTGAACGTCTTAGCCGTATTCACGGCGTCCTGACCGGTCATGGAATCGACAACAAATAAGGTTTCCTGCGGATTAACGGCGCTATGGATGTTCGAAATCTCGGTCATCATCTTTTCATCTATGGCCAAACGGCCCGCTGTATCAATTATGACCACATTATGACCGTTCGCCTTCGCATGTGCAATACCGGCCTGGGCCAGTGATACGGGATCGTTATTCTCCCTATCGGAATACACCTCAATGCCTATTTGATCTCCTACTACATGCAATTGGTCTATTGCCGCAGGACGATATACATCACAAGCAACCAATAATGGTTTTTTGGATTTCTTGGTTTTTAAGTAGTTTGCCAGTTTGCCTGAAAACGTAGTTTTACCAGAACCCTGAAGACCCGACATTAAAATGATAGATGGTGAACCAGAAAGGTCAATACCCTCAGTTTCTCCACCCATTAATTGTGTGAGTTCATCCTTGACGATCTTAACCATTAATTGGCCTGGTTGTAAGGACGTCATCACGTTCTGACCCAAGGCCTTTTCCTTTACCCTATTGGTAAATTCTTTGGCTATCTTAAAGTTAACATCGGCATCCAAAAGAGCCCTTCTGACCTCCTTGGTTGTCTCAGCAACATTGATTTCTGTGATTTGCCCATGCCCTTTAAGGACGTGGAGCGCTTTATCTAGCTTTTCGCTTAAATTATCAAACATATTCTTGCATTATTAGCGGAAGTGTGCAAAGTAAAGAAATATAGCGCCCAATGGCAAGAGAGTGGCAATGAACTCGCTTAAACTTTTTGCTTTGAAGCAAAAAGTTCAAACCGGTTCAATTAGAATAGCCGATTGTTCAATTTACCAAAAACCTTAAAACCGAATGGTTTTAGCTGTAAATACGCGTTGTGGTTAAGGACTATTTGACATCTGAAATAAAAAAAGCATCCATATAAAATGGATGCTCTTCATTGGGTTGTGGGGCAAAAAAGGCTTAAATTTTCTCGAAAGTCAAAGTATCGATGCTATCGTCCTCATCACTAATATCTATCAGCTCGATTTTTGAACCTGAATATTTCTTTATTTCCCAATCATCTGCGAGTACTTCAAAGATGTCGGGGGTTGTAAAAAAAATATTAAAATCCAATTCATCAACATCCGAGGTGGTCATTGACCAGGCTCCGGACACCGATGTATTCCCATCGGTAGCACCTAGAGTACCATCTGGATTGAAGGAAAAACTATAGCCAACATAGTTACTGGTCTCATCAATATCGTCATCTGTATAATTGGTTATTTTCCAATCACCGGATTCAACAGTAGCCTTTATTTCTGACATATCGGCTGCAGTAATTTCTTCTTCAACTTTTGTTTCGTCCTTGCTGCAGGAAATAATAAATCCCATACTGAGCAAGGTAATTGCCATAGGTATAATTAATCGTTTCATAGGTAGGGTTTTGGGGTTATGCCTAAAAAGAAACCCCGACGCATAATAACACCGGGGTATTCATTTCATTATTTCTTTTCAAAGACCAATGTTTTTTCAGCATCGCCTGAAGCATACATATAGTCATCACTATAACTTTTCAGTTCAATGCGGTCACCGCTGACCGAAATAATTTTCCAGTGATCCGTTACATCTACCAATGGCTCTTCATCACCAAAGTTCAAATAGACCTTTAAATGGCCATCGCTATTTCGCAATACTCTCCAGCTTCCTGGATAAGATGGTCCGGTTTCA
>CAZHJO010000611.1:0-2125 GCA_964532755.1 uncultured Maribacter sp.
CTATAAGGAAGGCGAGATTACTTCCCAAGAACGACTTTTGGCCCAGATTGAAACTATGTTCACCGCCTTTTATGGGCATCTGAAATTGTTGGAAAAGAATAGAATATGCCCTTGTAATGCCTGTGCGACAGCACATAATTTACAGTTGAAAATCGTAGCACATGCTGGGGATTTAAAATTTATTCATGTCCAAGGTAACCGAAAACCATTTGGACCACAAGTTATTGAGGCACACAGATTATTGAAGAACTCTATAGATAGCGATAATTATGCCATGATCAGCAAAGAACTTGCGAGCGACTTGGAACTGCCTATTTATTACCACAGTAAAGCCTATAGATTCAAAGAAGGCAAGGATGCTTACGATGGTAAGGAGATAGATTATATTTATTCTTTGATCGATGTTGAAAAATTAAACCTTAGCTCATTTTCACAAGCGAAAAAAGTATCATTTAATAATGTGCCCAATATTGTTTTGGAAAGACAATTTCCGATTGCCGCGGAATCGCTTTTAGAGTATATTACCAATTATACTTATCGGCATCATTGGGTAAAGGGAGTAGATAAATTTGAGTATAACGAAAACGAGGTAACCAGGCTGGGGACCGAGCACATATGCGTAATCAATGGAAAGCAACTTAATTTTGTGACCGTTACCAAGGATGTTGATCCAGGAAAATTGGTCTATGGAGAACTTACTCCCAATGCCCCTCTTGTTGATGAACTCTATCAATTCTTTGTAATCAGTCCCATTTCTCCTGCCCAAAGTAGTCTGCGATTGGAACTATACTGGAAAACTACATCAATCTTGAAAAAGACACTGTTTGCCCTGGTATTGGGAAGGGTTTTTAAAAAGAACTCATTGACCGGTATAAATGCACTGGAACATTTTATCAATGAAAGCAACAGTAAAAAGGCAAGCACTCAATTTTGATCTATTCTTTTTCGCCTTCAGGTTCTGCCTTCCTGGTTTCTAAGGCTTGCTTGCTTAAACTTGCCAAATTAAAATTGGGGTCAATTTTTAAAGCTTCATCAATAAGTGCTATTGCCTCATCGATCTTAGATTTATCCTGGTTATAGGTCGTTAGTGCTTTTAAATGCATAAAAGCGGCCTTTAATGAAGCTTCATACGGTTGCTGTCTTTCATAGAAAGCATATTTCATGTCATCTTGGGCAGTGGCAATCCCATAATCTATATTGGTGATAGCTCCCAAGTTGTCGCCCGTTTGTATTTTAAGATCTGCCAATTCATAGGCTAAATAGGCACTAGGAGCCCTTTTATTCAAAATTTCAAATTGTTCCAGAGCCCTTTTAGGTTGATTAATGGCCTTTAACGAGATGGCCTTTACCTGAACTGACAAATCAGAGTCAGATTCATTTTTATCAATTCCTATGGTATTGAGAGCCTGCATATGCTGATTGTTATTTGCATAGATATAGGCCAAGGTGTCTTTGCGGGCCTTGGAAGGTGAAAGAACATTAAGATGGGTAAGGGCATTGATCATACCGCTTACATCTGACTGCATTCTCATTTCTTTGTAGAAGGCTTCGTAATGTTTTTGTAGTTCATTATTAGATTGGGCGCTGACCATAAGACTTACGGAAAAAAGGACCATAAATGCAATCTTTCTCATGTGACTTTAGTTTTGTTGATTTTTGGTGCGCTAAACTATTAAATTTATTGATATGAACCTGTTAATAAAACCTTTAAAAAATGAATAAAAAAAGGATGCCATTAGGCACCCCATTTTTATTATTAGCGGTTGTGAACTTTTAGGCTATAGTCAACTTTACCTCTTTTTTAGTGAATGTTCGTAAAAGGCCAGCATAGAAACCGAGGCTTTTAGCATCCATTTCAACACATGATTTTAAAAAGTCCTTCAGGTTCTTAAAAAGTAAATTGGCATGCAAGGTCGGAATATAGGTATTCACCTTTTGTGGGTCATAATGGTCATCATCAAGTACTATGTCCATTTCTACCCTTTTCCTATGATAGTCAATTGAAACATCTGCTGCATTGTAGTACTTTTTCAAAAGTGCTACATGAAGGGTCTCAAAATTGTTGGTCGTTTGCTGGTTGGCACAACTTCTGGAAATTAAGTTTTCAATTTCCATTGCAATCTTC
>CAZHJO010000612.1:0-2123 GCA_964532755.1 uncultured Maribacter sp.
CTTGCTGTTCCAAGAAAAACTTGAACTTGGTCTGGGGTTTGTCGCTATCAATCCAATCAATAAAATCTTTGATATCCCATCGGCTTTTTGAAACTTCACGATTGAATAAAGGATCAACATTTTGGAAGTACAATACATCACGTGAACCCCATCTGTATTTATCATGTGTTATTTGTGAAGGAATTGGATCGCTCGTGTATGCTTTTCGCTTCATTTGGTCAACATACCAATCTGTTTCGAAGAGGCTGGTACAAACGATACGTACATCGGTTCTATAGTTTTCAATTTCCTGCGCATACCAAAGCGGGAACGTATCGTTATCCCCAATGGTAAAGAGTATGGCGCCCGCATCTTCTTGGCAAGAATCCAAGTACGACTTGGCCGAGGACTTGGCCGTGAATCGATTTGATCTATCGTGATCATCCCAGTTTTGAACGGCCATTACCGTGGGTACCGCCAATAAACATATGACTGTCACCGCTGGAGCCAAAATCTTGGGTGCGAGCCATTTTTTGAATTCATCAAAAAGGCCATATACACCAAGTCCTATCCACAGGGCAAAAACATAGAATGATCCAACCAAGGAGTAATCCCGTTCACGTGGTTGAAAAATATACGGATTCGTATAGAATTGAATGGCAATACCCGTAAATAAAAAGAATACCAACAATACCCAAAATTGCTTCGGATTTCTTGAAACCTGGAATAAAATTCCGATGATTCCTAAAATCAAGGGTAAAAAGAAATAGGTATTCCTGGCCTTGTTGTTTTTTATATCACTAGGGAGATTTTCCTGACTTCCCAGTCGCATTTCGTCAATAATCCCAATACCACTTAACCAGTTCCCGTTTTCATCATATCGGCCTTGAACATCATTGTTTTTCCCAGTGAAATTCCACATGAAATAGCGCCAGTACATATACCCAAATTGAAACTCGAACATATATTTGACATTCTCCCAAACCGTTGGTGGTTGCACCTCTATATATTCCTCAAAGCGTTTTAGGAAACTAATATATTGTTCGGTATCAATCTCGCCATTGGCATAACCGGTTTTTACCTGGTTAACTGCTTGTCGCAATTCATCGTTCGATTGCGTCATCTTAAAATTCAAGGGACCAAAAAATTTCATATAATTCTCGGCATGTTGGCCACTCCACATCCGTGGTAATATTCCTTTATGCTTCTCGTGTGAATCTTGAAGGGCATTTTTGTAATAGTTTACGATTACGTATTTGCCCAGTTTTTCATCTTTTTCATATTTGGGCTTATCGTCCATTTCCTTTCCTGCAGGAGCAAACAAATCGGAATAATAAGCACCATAAACCGGACTGTCAACACCGGGATATTGCTCTCTATTATAGTAGGCCAACAAAGATCTGGCATCGGAGGGATTGTTTTCATTGATAACCACATTGGCATTGGCACGAATAGGGAGCATTAACCATGATGAGAACCCAAAAATCAAGAACATTAAACAAAGTACAAAGGTATTGGCAATGCGAAAGTCGTTTTTGCGGGTATATCTTAATCCAAAATAAAAGGCCGCAATGAATAGGAGACCCATAATCATGGAACCTGAATTGAAAGGTAATCCTATATTATTGATGAAAAAGACCTCGGCCCATCCAAATAATTTTAGTACATAGGTCAATGAGAATTTATATACCAACATCAGAATGGCAATAACCGCGACATTGGCGATAAGAAAGTTCTTGACTGTGGTGGTCTTGTATCGCTTAAAATAATACAGTAGGCCAATAGAGGGAATTGCCAAGAATCCCATAAATTGTATTCCGAAGGTCAAACCAACTACAAACGAAATGAGTATGAGCCAACGGTTGCCGCGGGGATCGTCCAGATCATCCGTCCACTTTAATCCCAACCACAGCAGTAGTGCCATGATAAAACTGGCACTTGCATATACCTCAGTTTCTACCGCATTGAACCAAAAACTATCGGAATAAGTAAATGCCAAGGCACCCACTAGGCCACTGCCCAATACAGCGATTGACTTACTATTTGTCAATGATTCATTTTTAGCAATTAGTTTTCTTGTAAGATTGGTAATGGTCCAGAACATAAAAAGGATCGTAAACGCACTAGATACGCCTGAAACATAA
>CAZHJO010000613.1:0-2121 GCA_964532755.1 uncultured Maribacter sp.
CTTATGGTCCTTCTTTTTGTATGAATAGCGCTCCCATTCGGAGAAATTCAATTCTTCTTTTCCATGTTTGATATGGTCCGCCAACCAATAGGATACTGGTGCTATATTATTGTACCAAGGGTATCTTGTGTTGTTACTGTGACAATCGTAACAAGTGTTAATCAAAATATGTTCAACTTCTTCAGGCGGATTGGTTTCTGTAAGAAAAACAGCCGTATGATCGCCTTGTGCTGTATTCTTTTCAGGGCGATAAAATTGCATGACTATCAAGAAAAACAAAAGTACTACTGCTATTTTTTTTATTATTTTCATTGGGGCAACTATTTAATTTAAAAATACAAATAATTGTGACAAAAGAGGAATTGTATCGGTCATTGGATCATATCAATGCTACCAGAAAAAAACGAACGGAAATGGCAGGCATAGTCCTCGCAAAGCCATATTTGGTAAAGCCACTGCTAGAAATCGCATTTGAAATAAATAATCCTATTTCGAGTAAGGCGTGTTGGATATTAGAATACGTTGCAAAAGAAAATCTAGCGAATATTTTACCCCTAACCGACAATTTGACAAAAAATTTAAGTAGCCTGAAGTTGGATTCCTCCGTAAGACCCATAGCCAAAATCTGTGAAATGTTGATCAAAGCATACTTTTCGAAAAATAAAAATGAAACCCAAGGAGTATTGACTACGATCCACCTTGAGCGAATAGCTACTTCTAGTTTCGATTGGCTCATTGGCGACCATAAAGTAGCCGCAAAGGCCTATTCAATGACCGCATTACTACTTTTAGGTAGAAAATTCACCTGGATCCACCCAGAATTGAAATTGGTTTTAGAACAAAATTACGCTTCTGGCAGTGCCGCATATAAAGCTAGGGCGAGGATGACCCTAGCCAAGCTTGAATAACCCAGAAGTGTTGAAAAGAAAGAACAAACTATGGTTCTTAAACTTTTTAAACTCACCTACGAATAAGTATCTTTGCACCTTCAAATAAAACCAATTCCAACATTCATGTCATTATCCCAATTAAATGCAATTTCACCCATAGACGGTCGATATCGAAGCAAAACGGTTTCTTTATCCCCTTTCTTTTCAGAAGAAGGATTAATAAAATATCGAGTGCGTGTGGAAATAGAATATTTTATATCACTTTGTGAGCTTCCGCTACCACAGTTGGAATCATTCGACAATTCTAAATTCGAGCTACTAAGGGATATTTACAGAAATTTTGACACTGGTGATGCGCAAGAAATCAAGGAGATAGAAAAAACTACCAATCACGATGTAAAGGCGGTTGAGTATTTTATAAAAGAAGCGTTTGATAACTTGGGATTAAGCGTGCATAAGGAGTTCATTCATTTTGGACTGACTTCCCAGGACATTAACAATACGGCTATACCATTGTCTATTAAGGATGCCATGAACGATGTCTACGTTCCTCAATATTTTGAGGTCTTGAATAAGCTGCAGGAATTGGTAATAGAATGGGCGAGGATTCCTTTATTAGCCAGGACCCACGGGCAACCAGCCTCCCCTACCCGTCTTGGCAAGGAAATCGACGTTTATGTAGAACGTCTAAAGGAACAGTTCAATCTACTCAATGATATTCCCAGTGCCGCTAAATTTGGAGGTGCAACGGGTAATTTCAATGCCCATGAAATAGCATATCCAAAAATTGACTGGAAGGCATTTGGTCAAAAGTTCGTGCAAGAAAAATTAGGGCTTTACCATTCATTCCCAACAACCCAAATTGAACATTATGACCACATGGCTGCCTTGTTCGACACTTTGAAACGTATTAACACCATAATTCTAGATTTGGACAGGGATATTTGGACCTATATATCCATGGATTATTTTAAGCAAAAAATCAAGAAGGGTGAAGTTGGTTCTTCGGCAATGCCACATAAGGTTAACCCTATTGATTTTGAAAATTCTGAAGGAAACATTGGTATTGCCAATGCCATTTTCGAGCATTTATCAGCCAAATTGCCCGTATCGAGATTACAGCGGGATTTGACGGACAGTACGGTCTTAAGAAACGTTGGTGTACCTCTGGGGCATACATTGATCGCCTTTCAATCTACATTAAAAGGATTGAACAAACTTTTGTTGAACC
>CAZHJO010000614.1:0-2117 GCA_964532755.1 uncultured Maribacter sp.
GTTCTATAATTGTGTGTCCTTTCCAAAACTCAGGATCATAGTTGGGCATGTATACCGGTAAAATAGTATTGTTTTCTGTAAAGGCCTCATAATCGGATTTTGTTAAAGGCTCACTGTCAAATACAATGATTTCATGTTTGTTCACACCAACGGTTGCCATATCTAACTTCACCGATAGCTCATTTTGTTTATTTCTTCCTTTGACGTGTCTGTTTTTTTCAATGATCTTTAAAGGTCTTCTTATGCCCACTCTTGTGCCATCTTCCTGTTCAAGATAACGTAGTTCATATTTTTCATTGATAGATTTATTAAAGATCATTTTTCCCTTACCAAGAAATTGGTTCATAGATACTCCGAGCAAGTTGAATTTCTTTAACGATTTTACGTTTTCATAGTCCAACCGAATAACGGCAAAATCATCAGCGTTTATAAACAGTCTTCCCTTGTAATCAGCAGATCCTTTTGGTTCAAAATCAATGATGTAAACAGCATCCTCGCCTATATAGGTAAAGTCGGTTATACTGAAATTGTATTTTCTTGCTTTATTGATGAAATTAAGGTCGGTGTCCTCCATAAAAAATAAGCCCTCTAACATTCGCGCAATGGCACGTTTTCTATATTTGGCAAAATTGTTCTTTCGTTCTTCTTCCTTCTTTTTACTTTTCTCCAACTCATTTTTTAAGGCTACAGCATCTGTTGAATCAACTTCAGATTCAAAGATTTCATCAAAATCCTCACCATCGATTTTAGTTCCGAACAGGCCTGATTTTATTTTAAAGTATGAATCACGCTTAATATTCGATTTTATGATTTTATTGAATTTTTCCTCAAGCTTCGTATAATCGAGTTCCTTACTTTTATCATAGAGTTCAGAGGCCTTGATAAGATTCATTTTCTGATTGTCATCTTCAATATTTAAATAGAAGTCACACAGAATTTCTGTATAGTAGCTCGATTTTTTTGGTAAGGTTCGCAATACGCTATCCAGGAATTTTTTATTCAATTCCTTGATTGTTGATTTTAAAAAAGTGTAGTCTGTTTTACTAAAGTCCTGAAAATAGGAGTCCCTTAAAAACATTCTTTTTTTACTAAGATTCTTATTGTAGTTCCTATCCAGGTGCTCCTTTACCAAATCGATGATATCTTCTGCGGAATAATTCCTGTTGGTTACGATCACGGGATTCAGCTCAATGGCCTTTGGACTTAAATAGATTACATTTTCTGTAAATTCCTTCAGGGGTTTGCCAATTGATGCATAACCTATGCAAGAGATAAAAAGCGAATCGTTTTCTGATATGGTATGATCGACCAAAAAATTAAAACGACCTTCTTCATTGGTTATAACCCCCTTTTTATTAAGTAGTATCGTAACATACGGAATTGGTTTTTTAGTTACAGAATCCAAAATCCTAGAGCTCAATGATTGGCTTTGCACTCCTGTGAAATACCCAGAAATCAACATGCCGATTAACCACAAGGCAACTTTGTTCATGATCGATTATAGATTAGTTGTCAACAAACTAAAGCATAGTGAAAATTTAATCTGTCCTATTTTTAATTTCCTTATGACAGATTTATCTTTTTTTTAAGAGCTTTGGTTTAAAACAGGAAGACGATCCTATTTGCATTTTGTTACTGACTAACAAGATTGTTTGAACAGATATACGTAGTTAAAAATCAGTGGCAGCCGCAATCATCTTGCCCACAAACTTTTTTACGTTGTTTTTTAGCCGTGAAGAGTGAACTTGGCAAAAAGAATTTCTTGATGACATAGCCAAGGGCGATCAATAGAATGATATAAACCAATATTTCTTGAAATACTGCCATATTAATCCAGGATTTGAAAGGCAATCAATGCAACAATATAAGCAAAAAGACTCATAAAAACCAGCTGGGCTGCAGGCCACTTCCATGAATTGGTCTCTTTTTTAACAATGGCCAAGGTACTCATGCACTGCATGGCGAAAGCATAAAAAAGTAAAAGCGATATTCCTGATGCCAAATTGAACAAGGGCTTTTTTGTGCTGGCATTCACTTCGGCGGCCATACGATTCTTGATGGTATCTTCCTCGTCACTTCCTACACTGTAAATTGTGGCTAATGTACTTACAAATACT
>CAZHJO010000615.1:0-2115 GCA_964532755.1 uncultured Maribacter sp.
GTAGTGTATTCATACACTAAATTTTAGGTAATCATTCCTTTTGAAACCATAAATTCCGTACACGGCCTGTTGTAGCGTTTAAACCAGTAATCACCTTATTAGCATCACGTACAAATTGCAATTGTACGCGTGCCGGATTATTGAAATAATCGGCTTTGATCATCCGATTGGGAATATCGCTATTTCTGTGATGTTTAGCCACTAACGTTCCATTGACTACTGCGAATACATAACGGGTGTCCAATTCCTCACTGTAAAATGAACCCTCGTATTGTTTTAAATCCACCGTACTTGAGTCCACATGCTTATAAGCCACGGCGATAAAATTCGGTTGGTTCTCTTGATAGACGATCATCTTATCCTTTCCTGCTTCAGTCTTAAATTCCACAGTGACCAATCCCGCAACATTCAACATCATGAATTTGTTCTTGGCAATCGGCGCCAATGGGGTTTCATTTGTCCCACCCCTATTATATCGCAGGGTATCGTTCTTAACATAAATCCTTCGTGAAAGTGAGGATTGCTCATTCCAAAAATGATTTTCAAATGCTGCCAATTCTTTGGAATTTAAAGAAATGGTTTTAGGACTCTTTACTTTTTTCACATCTTTCGAGGTGTCCATTTCCGCAGCTAAAAACAAATCGGCCACTTGTAAAGACAATCCTGCAGGTCTTGAATTTCCAAAATTACTAAAAACAGAAACCGCTAAGTCCTGATCTGGAAATCTACCTAAATAAGATCGATAACCAGCATCGGCGCCACCATGTTGAATCTGTTTCAGTCCTTTGTAGGGTGTTACGAATTGCCCATAGGCCCCACCGAAAGTTTTGCCATTGTTCAGTACGGCCAAAGTATTCATTTGTTCCACAATGGGCTTTATTTGCGCTGAAGGCCGGTTCAAATGATGGCCCCATAGGCTTATGTCCTCAACCGTTGTAAAAAGACTGGTAGCCCCTACGTTGGCAAAACTGAGAACACTTTTCTTATATCCTGATTTAGTGGGTTCGTAAGAGTATGCCCTGTTTCTTACAATCCGCTCATGATCATCATAAAATTGGGAATTGGTCATTTGTAAGGGTTCGAAAATGTTGTCTTTTGTAAATTGACAAAATGATTTGCCCGAAATCCTAGCCACAACTTCAGCCAATAAGGTAAACCCGGTATTACAATAATTATACTCCGCTCCTGGCTCAAAATTCAACGTTTTTTGTTTGGCGACTAATTTGAGGATATGTTCTTTTGTGATTACATCATCATTGCGCCAACCGGCCATACTAAGCAGGTCCCACTGATCTCGAATGCCACTGGTATGCGTAGCCAAGTGACGAAGGGTTATAAGCTTACCAAAATCGGGTACTTCGGGAATGTATTTTCTAATATCATCGTCAAGGGAAAGTTTTCCCTGATCTGCCAAAAGTAAAATTGAATACACTGTAAATTGCTTAGAGACCGAGGCCACATGAAAAATAGTAGATGGGGTGACCGGAATATCATATTCCATATTGGCACTGCCATAGCCCTTTTTAAAAACTATTTCCCCGTTTTTTATTACTGCTACAGACGCTCCAGGTTTGGTAATAGCATTGTAGTCCTTGAATATTTCATCTATGGATTCTTCCATTGAGCTTGTTACCATTATGGGATCCGCACTTTGTGCCTGGAGTTGGTTTATTGTGCCTGCGAGAAAAAGAATAAATAGACTACCAATCTTTACTGTCTGTTTCATTGCTATTGTTTTATTTGATGTGCAAGTTGCTTATGTAAGATATAGAAAATATTTCCAATTATTAACAATCCCTTAATTCGCTATATTTGAAGTACTCCGTGCCAAATACATTGAAACCCACATTGCCTTTAAATAGCAAACTCTATGAAAAAAATAGCCTCTATCAATCAAGCCGCGCTTTTAATCATCGCCCTGTTAGGTTTTCAACTGGGGATAGGTCAAATAAAGTCCAACAACGAATATGACGCTTTGGTCGGTTTGTTCAAGGAATGGAGAGCTTTTGAAAAACCGCCGCTACAGGAAGGAGCTCCGGATTATACGGTTGAAACTTTTAAAAAAAGATGGCCTGAATTCAAGAAATTGCAGACGAAGTTGCTTGCCATGGATGT
>CAZHJO010000616.1:0-2114 GCA_964532755.1 uncultured Maribacter sp.
TTCCTTGCCTATTTCCCTTCTTGGTTCTGTAAATGCCCTGGCGGCGTTCGTATTCCGCATCCATGAAGGCTGATGTCTCCTGTCTCCAATAGCTAGGTAGGTCTCTATGTCCGGCGATTGGTTCCTCGACTCCCTCAACATCAATATTGAACGCTTGGTGAACATGATCAACGAAATCCATTCCGCTTCGCATATTACGTATAATCCTATCTCGCTTTGTTATTACCAACCTTCTGATTGAGGGAGTAGCATTAATATACGCTTCAAGTTTATTCCACTCTGGTCGATTAAAGTCTTTGGCCGAAACACCATCATCAATGAAAATCTTACCTAGCTTATAGCCTTTAACTTCGCAATGCTCGGTAATTGTTCTTGGTTGAGCGCGAATCGAGTTATTGGATTGTTCCTCGTTTGATATTCTAGCGTAACCTACCGTGTCTGGTTGATCTTTCGACTTCATCAAATATAAATTCAATGTTGGCGCGAGCCATTAAGTTAATAAAAGCCTGTTCTTCTGGTGTAAATTCTGTAAGGTGAGTTTGACTAACGGGCAGATCGGCCCCCGTGGGAGCTAATATAGTGTTTTTGGTGGTTTTGTGGAGCTTTTCAGATTCCTTAGTTTTCTGCAAGCTTCTCGGTTTTGGGTTAGGATGTGCATCATCCTGGGGTAGAATTCTATTAAGGCTTGCTTTTGTGATGTTAACAAATTTATTCAATCCTCCAAGTGTTTTGTTTAACATTTAACAGTTATCGTTAAACGAATTGTCTTGTTATTGTCATTTGATTCAGCAAAATAGTGACATAAGTCACCAAGTATAAACAATTTGAGTTGACAATGCCACTATTTAACACATATTGTTTTAACGTATCTTCAATGTTCGTATGTGTTTGAATTAGTTCCCGGCGGCCTGGCTGGCTATTTGAAAATCGTTGAATACTTGTTTAAGGATGTCCCTTGGATATGAGCCCACCTGCCCGTAGCGGATGTCTGTAACCCTTTCAATGGTGATGTTTTGTTCTCTGCAAAGTTTTGATGCCCTGCGCCCTGCTACCGCCGCTTCTCTTATTCCAATGGATTTTTTGTTTAAGCTCCAATACCCGGCAATAGTGAAATAGTCCGGCCTGGTTTTCATTTTGGCTTCTACCTGGTCAATCCTCGATTCTACTTCTTTAATTCGCTTGTCCTGCTTTCTCATTTCTTTAATGGACATTTCCATTAAGTCCAGTAGCGATAGACTTCCTACCTGTTGGAATTTCTTTTCTACCTCAATGAAGTATCGCCGGGCCTCATCACCCTTATCATTACGCTGAAGCATACTTATACTTTTGGCGGCATCTAAGGATAGGATGTACTCTATTCGTCTAACTCGCTGATTATCAGACTCGCCAGAAATAGCGTTACCTTGGTAATCATATTTTTCGATTATGTAATCTTCGCCCTCAATAAGTCCGCAGTCCAGCATCTTCTTGATCCAATGGCTAAAATCTTGGCCTTTTTGGCCGCCCTTTGCTTGCTTTACTAGAAAGTTGTGTAAGTCTCTTGCAGATACGGCTTGGTTGCCATTTTCGTCATTCGTGACTTTGATTAAATCATTCATTATTTCATCTTTTTAATAGATTGCTGTAAAAAACCCCTAGCCCGTTTGTATTGATCTCTCCTGCTTTCATTAAGGATTACTCCTTGTAGTTCTTTATCGTCAGTGTAGGGCCAATATCTAGTCTCCAGGGTTATACAGAATGCTGCTGCAAGGGCGAGCGCGTCCGGGGCGTCTGTTTTATCTTGGATGTGTTTCATTTGTCGCTCGTTTTAATACTGGCTTAATTGTATCGTTTTTCAATCCTTGCGACATATCGCCGCCATACATTCGCCTTTGTAGATTCTCTTCCTACTATTACACATAATCCATTACGTACAAACCATGCTGGCTTTCCTGCCTTTCTGGAGGCATTCAAAGCATGGTTGAATTGCTCGGAGAAAGTTGGACAAATGAAATGGTGGTTAGCTTTTATCATTTATAAATTCCAATTATTTCATTCACCTGATCTCGTGTAAAATCAGCGCCTTTTTCAATCTCCCTAATAATCCTGTTTGCAATTTTTAGGGCTTCCTTTTT
>CAZHJO010000617.1:0-2114 GCA_964532755.1 uncultured Maribacter sp.
ATAAAATAAATTCACTCACAAAGGAAGAGCGATCCCTAGGCGTGGTATGTGCCAGTGCCGGTAATCATGCACAAGGGGTAGCTTTTGCATGTAGCCAATTAGGTATCCATGCACGGTTTTTATGCCTTCGGTTACCCCAAAACAGAAAATTGAACAGACCAAAATGTTTGAAGGTGCTAGAATTGCCGTTGTGCTGGAAGGAGACACCTTTGATGATTCGTCAAAGGCCGCCCTAAATTTTTGTGCGGAAAAAACATGACATTCGTACATGCTTTTGATGATGAAAAAGTCATAGAAGGTCAAGGCACCATAGGTTAGGAGCAATTGGAGCAATCAACTGGACCCATAAATTATGTTTTCGACGCCATCGGTCGAGGCGGACTCGCTTCTGGACTTTGTGCCGTATTCAATACTTTATCTCCGGAAACCAAAATAATCGGCGTAGAGCCTGAAGGTGCACCGTCAATGAAGATGTCTATCGACAAAGGTGAGAATACGAGCTTGGATCATATTGATAAGTTTATTGATGGAGCGGCGGTGAAACGAGTAGGGGACTTGTCGTTTCCCATTTGTCAAAAGTAGATTGACGAAATGGTAATAGTTCCTGAAGGTAAAGTTTGCCAGACAATTCTAGACTTATATAACCGCGATGCCATAGTGGTTGAACCGGCATGTGCCCTGACGATTTCTGCATTGGATGATTATAGCGAGGCGATAAAAGGCAAAAATGTGGTATGCATTATTAGTGGACGAAATAATGATATTACCCGTACTGCTGAAATTAAGGAGCGCGCCTTATTATATGCTAAATTAAAACACTATTTCATTGTTCGATTCCCGAAACGTCCAGGTGCTTTAAAACAGTTTGTTGCAGAGATTTTGGGTCCTGAGGACGGTATAACACATTTCGAGTATTCTAAAAAATCAAATAGGGAAAATGCTCCGGCAATCGTAGGTATCCAATTGAAAAGTCCGGCTGAACTGCAACGGCTGATCCAGCGGATGAAGGCAAATAACTGTTATGGGGATTACCTCAATGACAAACCCGATCTTTTTCAGTATTTAGTATAATCATATCACAAATGATTACGCTTTTATTGTAAAAAATGCGCTATTACATTTTCTTTACGTAATCTTCCATTATTTCTTTGGAAGATCGATTACCTTCGATCATTAATTTCAAAACAGGGATAAATAATGGCTATACCTAAAGCATATAATATAACAGAAACTATTGATCAAACTACATATTTGGTCAATGGGGAGTTAAGGGAATGGACTGGAAATTCAACGAAGGTATTTTCCACTATATCCTCAACCGATAAATACGCCCCAACCTTACTTGGCTCAATACCTGATATGGGTGAACCAGAGGCAAAGGAAGCTTTAAATGCCGCTATTGACGCCTATAATCAAGGCCAAGGGACTTGGCCAACAATGCAGGTCAAAGATCGTCTGGAATGTATGGAAGTCTTTGTCGAAAAGATGAAGACCAAAAGAGAAGAGATTGTAAAATTTTTGATGTGGGAAATTGGTAAATCATTGCCCGATTCCGAAAAAGAATTCGACCGTACGGTGGAATATATTTATGATACCATCGAAGATTGCAAACAATTAGATCGGGATGCCGCTAAATTTCAAAAGCAGGATGGGGTGTATGCACATATTAAAAGAGGTCCACTAGGGGTAGTTCTGTGTTTGGCACCTTATAATTATCCTCTTAATGAGACATTTGCATTGTTGATTCCAGCGATTATCATGGGGAATACAACCATTTTTAAACCGGCAAAGCATGGTGTTTTGCTTATTGCGCCATTATTGGAGGCATTTCAGAGTAGTTTCCCTAAAGGGGTAGTCAATGTCCTCTTTGGTAGGGGTAGAGCAGTAGCAGGACCTATCATGCAAACAGGAAAAGTTGATGTTCTGGCATTGATCGGAAACAGTAAATCGGCGAATGCCTTGCAAAATCAACATCCCAAGAGCAATAGATTGAGATTGGTATTGGGCTTGGAAGCCAAGAACCCGGCAATCATTTTACCGGATGCCGATCTTTCTTTGACCATTGAGGAATGTTTGTCTGGGACCTTGTCTTTTAACGGACAGCGATGTACAGC
>CAZHJO010000618.1:0-2112 GCA_964532755.1 uncultured Maribacter sp.
TAATAGTCTAGAAAGTGCTGAAAATGAAAAAAGGATCCCTGTAAACCAGGAATCCTTTTTAATCTTATGTTTCAAACAGATTATAGAACCGTAACTTCTTCTGCTTCGTTCTTACTAGCATAGGGATCAAAATTTGCCGGAAGATAGGCTTCTGTATCAAAGCCCAACTCAATTTGCTCCTCCGCTTCCATATAGTTTATACCTTCAATACCCAATGGATCTGCATAGGGGTCGAAGCTTGCAGGCAAATAATCGGCGACGTCAAAACCCAAATCGATTTCCTCTTGCTCCTCAACATATTCCACTGCATTAAGATCGACATACAATTTGTACGGGTCAAAACCCTCGGGTAGATATTCAGCCGTATCAAAACCCAGTTCTATTTTTGGTTCTTCCTCAATATAGACGATTTCGCTAAGGTCCAATTCTGCATTTCCCACACAATCAGGATCCGTACCCAACACCATGGATTCTGACCAAGTAACCGTCTCTGCCATTTCAATATTGGCAATTAACATATCCTGAGAAATAGTTGATGTAGTAGAAACAGGTTGTACCTGTGTGCCTATTTTTACGTTCTCCTGCGCGGGTACGCTGCCAAGCAGCATTAGTCCGCATATTAGCATTAATTTACTCATTTTTAGATTGATTTAATTGTTTGTTGAAATTGATGTTTCGTGTTTAGTTGTTAATAAGACTACTCAAAAAACGAAATGTTACTTTGCTTGGGAATCTTTTAACAGCTTTTGGTGCTTTTTAGCATTTTCTTTAGATAGTTGGATGGTTGGAATTGTCATTACTGCGAAGGCAGAAATCCAAAATATTACCTTCTGGATTCCGTATCAGGCACGGAATGACATATCACCTAAATCCCGACGTAAAACATCGGGGAATTAAATGATTAAAAAGCAGATAACTTAAATTAAACTCGGAATTCTATTCATATGGCTATACCATGTCCTTTTTGGTAAGAACAAAAATCATCCATGGCGCTATGGTCAATTCTGATACCCATTTGTATGGTTCATCGATTTTTCCCAATGGTTTGTACATAGATTCTATAGCTAGTCCGGCTTTATCGAATAATTTATAATAATCATCAATGGTCCAGAAAATATCCTCGACGGGTCTTCTGTCCTCGACATCCAACATAATATCACGAACGATATCCCCCGTTTTTGCATGCCAGTTGTCCGGAAAATCTTTGGTAGAAAAGGAAGCCCATTCATTGGTATACAATTCTGGAGTTGAGTCCAAACAAATAAATCTACCTTTTGGTTTTAATAGGTCCCGCAATCCCACGAGTATGTTTGTTCTATTATCCCAACCCGGGATGTTGTCAAATGTAAAAATGGATTGTACCAGATCATAGCGGCCATTTCCCAGATGGTTATAGTTGCCATTTGAGACTAATCTATATTCCCCGGATTGGTCTAGTTTCTTTGCTATTGCAAGCATATCAGAAGCTATGTCTATTCCGACAACTTCAAATCCCAAATTTTTTAGAAACCGTGTTGATCTTCCCGCCCCACAACCAAAGTCAATTGCGAGGTTTCCCTTTACATGTGATGAGATAATCATGGGTAGATCCCGATATGCTAAATAGTAGGTGTTGGGAAATTCGAGTTTTGAATAGGATTCAGCACGTTTTTGGTTTCCCCAGGAATTTTCGAAAGAATGTAATGGAGTTGTCATTTGATCATGAATTTATTACAAAAAGATTGCGGCTTTACGGTACTCCCGAAAGTTCAGGATGTGGGTATTCACTAGACCTATTTTGAAATGAGATGATTTTTGGATTTTGTATTATTCCATCTTTGATCTCAATTGCGCGCCGTATGGTCTCACTCCCTTCCCATCTTTCCAGGCCTCCCATTATAATGGGCAAATAAGGGGTTAAGCTATTTGATATTTCCCAGGTGGCGGCATTCCATAGATAGGAGGGCGTATGGTCTACCGCATAATAAAACACCTTTCCTGCTTTAAAAATCGGCACTTCAAAAGTTGTTGGTTTGGCAAACGAAAAGGCCATTCCTTCATCACAACTGACATCTACAATCAGACAGCCTGGCTTTAGGCGATTATTTTGGTCTTCCTTCACTAACATCAAGG
>CAZHJO010000619.1:0-2100 GCA_964532755.1 uncultured Maribacter sp.
CTACATAATCGATTTTTTGTGGCCCCATGGTTTGGGTGAACAGGAATGGTAATTTTATACCTGCAACTTCTTTATATTCATCGTAATCAATGGTGGTATTCATCTGTTGCCCTTGGGCCTCAAGGCTAACCGCATCTTGCACTTTCAATCCGGATTCAACATCGTAAAAAGAGGTTTTTTCATCTGATATTTTAATCTTGTAGGCTTTTCCCCCGTCAATTTCATAAATACCTTCTAAGGTTATACCTGTGTTTAACAGGTTCAATTCAGGGAAAGGTGCAGATTCTTCCTTTACCTTTTTTAATTCATCTTCACCCAAGTCTTTACGCTGGCCTTGCATTATCATATATCCTTTGTCGCCATCAACTACTTGCTTGCTCATAGAATTACCCATTACCTTAACATCTTGCATAAACTGGTTCTTAGAGGTTTTCTTAACTTCCAGATTCAATTTCATGCCTTGCATTTCCGCTTCTGCCACTAAGGAATAGGATGCAACACCCATTAACTTTTCTTTGCCTCCAATGGCCGCGATGTACTTTTCCAAAACACTATTTGCCGTCATACCTTCTGGTACGGCAGCTTCATAGTTCGGTTTTTCGACGCTATTCGCAAATTTATCGTAATATTTAACTGGGACTTTTTTGCCATTGAAATCTATATTTTCCAGGTTGTCCACAACCTCACTCCCTTTGCCTGTAACAACCACACGTGCATTGTCTACACTCATATATTTTTTGGCAGCTTTTTGCACATCTTCCTTGGTTATGGCGTTTATACGTTCTAAATACGTTTTATAGTAGTCTTTTGAAAGCCCTTCGGTTTCAATATTCAAGGCATAACCGGCAATGGTTGCAGGCTTCTCCAAAGCCAGAACAAAGTTGCCTACATATTTGGCCTTGGCATCTTTTAACTCTTCATCGGTAACAGGTTCTTTGATGATCTTATCAATCTCTTTCAATATTTCTACAACAGAACTATCGGTAACCATGTTTCGGACTTGTGCACTTGCCGTAAAGGTAGCTGGTGCATATTTATCGTTACCAAGGCTTGAATATGAACCATACGTATAGGCCTTGTCTTCCCTTAGATTTAAAAAGAGACGGGCTTGGGCACCACCACCAAGAATCCTATTGGCCATGAGGGCATGAAGGTAGTCCTCATTTTTCATTTTAAGATCTACCAAACTTTCAACCGCCACTTCTGACTGCACTGCGTTTGGAACGTCAACAAAGTTTATTTGTGTATACTGCGCATTTGAAGGTCTAGAAAATTCAAATGAAGGAGGAACTGCTTTTACCCATGGTGTGAAATTTTCCTCAACAAGTAGTTTGACTTTGTCATAGGTAATATCGCCAATAACCACTAAATATGCATTTGCAGGCACAAAGTAATCCTCATAGAATTGAACAACATCGAGAAGTGATACTTTATTGACCGATTCTTCGGTTAAGAACTCACCATAAGGGTGGTCTTTCCCATAGGCCAAAGCATTCTGAACCCTACTTGAAATAGCGGAAACATCTTTCTCTTGGGCTTTTAGCCCGGTAAGTAGTTTTTGCTTCTCCTTGTCGAATTCGTCCTCGGTAAAATTTGGATTAATGGCCGCATCGGCCATCAACTCCAAAATCCTGGGAAAATATTTCGATAATGAACTGGCAAAGGCACTTTGTGAGCCAAAACTTATACGTGCACCAAGAAAATCAACTTCCTCATTAAAGTCATCTTTAGGAATAGATTTTGAACCATTTCCTAAAAGACTGGCAGTTAGGCTTGAAACACCGGCCTTTTCACCCTCGAGTATCGGTGGATTATCAATTCGTAATTGAACTGACACCCTCGGTAATTTATGGTTTTCCACAACCAAGACCTTTAATCCATTTTTCAATTCAAAGCGTTGGGGTTCCTGTAAATTGATCTCAGGTGCTGGCCCCGGTTTTGGCATTTTGCTTCTGTCAATCTGGGCCTGAACACCTAGGCTAAGAAAACCCAATATCAAGGTTATATATAATATCTTCATTTTTTTCTAGTTTTCTGTTGCTTCTTGTGGTAAGTATTCCAATTCAACACGTTGGTTAGGCTTTAAATACTTATTGGCAA
>CAZHJO010000620.1:0-2078 GCA_964532755.1 uncultured Maribacter sp.
TCACATTCTTACCAGTAACCGTATTATTGAACAATAAAGGAACCACTTGGTTTTTGATCAATGAATTATAGGGTTTATGGAACGTACTCAAATCCTGACCTACAATAGAAATGACGGACACGTTCTTCACAACTGTAATCCTATTAATGTCCTTGGATTGAAAATCACTGCTGAACTCACGCTGTAGCGCTATTTTGGCCCTTTGCGCTTTGTTCGCATTGACAACCAGGCCAATACCGCGCTCAGAAGAACCTTGTGAAATAATACTTACACTGATATTGTTTTCCCCTAAAGACCTGAAAATACGCGCGTCAATACCAACTTTTCCCAAAAGCCCTCGACCCTCTAAATTAATAAGCGCTACATCCTCAATTACCGATAATGATTTTATACCCTCTTTGTTCGTTTTAGCGCTAATAAGTGTTCCCTCCCCATCATGATTAAAAGTGTTCAGGATTCTAAGTGGAATGTTTTTTTCAATTAATGGAATTATCGTTTTGGCATGTAAAATATTGGCCCCAAAGTTGGCTAGTTCATTAGCCTCACTGTACGATAATTCAGATATGCGCTGCGCCTCTGGAACAAAATCAGGGTTAGCAGTGAAAATTCCATCAACGTGGGTATAATTCTGGAGCTCTTCGGCATCAAGGTAATTAGCGAGCATCGCGGCCGAGTAGTTACTACCGTTTCTACCTAAAGTAGTCGTCTCATTATTTAATGTTGAAGCAATAAACCCCGTGATAACGGGCACCGTATCATGGCTTAAATGCGAAAACTCATGAAGTACATTTTCTTTTGAGACCGCTTCTATCACATGGGCATCCCCAAATGCATTATCGGTTTTAATCAGTTTTCGGGAATCCATCAACTTGGCATTAACTCCTTTACCTATCAATAATTTAGTTATTAGTTTGGCGGAAATCACTTCTCCGAAGGCCAATACTTGATCCCTAATCTTAGCACTATAGTCTCCCAATAATGAAACTCCTTCAAATAATTTGAACAATGCTTCATATTCAGTGGATAGATTTACATTCTTAAAGGTATGGGTCTGATATTTTTCAAAAGCTATAAAATCTTCGGAATAATCATCGCCTTGAGCTGCTTTTTCCAACATAGACTCAAGCTGGTCAGTTGCTTTTTCGCGCGCTGATAGTACCACAGCAATATTCTCGCTATTATTCACTTTTTGTGTGATAATATCCAAAACATGTCCTAAACCTTCACCATTGCTAAGGGATTTGCCACCAAATTTTAAAATCTTTATGCGCTCGGTCTTTCCATTGGTATTGAAAATTCCGTTGAGGAGTTTCTGCATTTGCTCAAACTCGATCAAAAATGCGTCGTGCCCGTGCAAGGATTGAACTTCCCCATAGGTAACATTGCTTTTAGCCTGCGCCAATTGCCTAAAGGTCTCTTTGTTTTCAATTGCCGTAAAAAAGAGATCTGAATCTACGCCTATAATATGAATATTGGTATCACTATTTTGAAGGTCCAAAAATGCAGATTCGCCATTTCTAGTGATATCTATGGTCTTCAAAAGTTGGTTCATTAATTTGTAGGCAGAAAGTTGAAAACGATCTTTTAGCTTTTCACCATGGTGCATCAACCAACTTTCTACATTGAAAACCTGCAATTCCTCATTTGTGCTTCTCTTGAAACGTTGCTTAAATGATTCTGGCGTACGATAACATAACATTGCATGCATACGTGCATCATGAACAGGTTGCTTTGAATTGACCAAAAACTGTTCTTGAATTTGGCAATTGGCGATAAGCCAATCTGTTGATTTCCAATCCGAGGCAACTGGAATCAAATGAGTTGTTAATTTAGGATTTAAAGCCGCCATTTCCCAGGCAATGCCACCACCCAATGAACCGCCGATGATGGCAAATAGATTTTTGATTTTCAATGCTTCAAGACCCTTTAAAAAGATCTTTGCAATATCACCCGCGACAAAATCCTTATAATTTTCAACTACAAAGCTATCATGTCCATTCCCAGGAATATTGAAGGCCATAATAGTGTACTTATTGGTATCTATACATTTTCCTTCACCAATTAGCGCTGACCACCAA
>CAZHJO010000621.1:0-2076 GCA_964532755.1 uncultured Maribacter sp.
GAGAACTAAGATTCCTGTTTATGCTTGGACTGGGGGACCAGGGGATGCAACGGACCAGGAGCTGAGAGCCACCTTTACGGATTTTAAAGAAAAGGGGATAGATGGACTCATGTATAATGGTGGCCAGAATCCTGATACTTATAAAAGGGTTGGTGCGCTGGTAAAAGAAGCTGGAATGGAATTCCATACTTGGATACCAACTATGGTACAGGGCGAAAATCCTAAAATCGCAAAAGAACTATATGCGTTCAACCGTAATGGCGAATCTGCCTTTGAAAAACCTGCATACGTTGATTATTACAAGTTTTTATGCCCGAACAAAGAAGGAACGTATGATTTTTTGGCAGAATTATACGGAAGCGTTGCCGCTGTGGAGGAGGTAGATGGTATCCATTTGGATTATATCCGTTTTCCAGACGTTATTCTTGCGGAAGGATTATGGGATAAATACGGGTTGGTCATGGATCGTGAGTATCCCGATTATGACTATTGCTACTGTGAACAATGTACTTCGGATTTCAAGGTAAAGACCGGAATTGATATCATGGAAGTTGAAGACCCTTCACAAGTCCAGGAATGGAAGCAATTTAGATATGATCTGATTACCAATATTGTCAATCGTTTGGCCAACATTGTTCATGACAAGGGTAAAGTGCTTAATGCAGCTGTTTTCCCCGGTCCTTCAATCGCCAAGAAATTAGTTCGACAAGAATGGAACAAATGGGATTTGGACGCCATTTATCCGATGAATTACAATGATTTTTATTTAAAGGATGCGGCATGGGTAGGTGAGGTGACCCTTGAGGAGGTAACAGCCGTAAATGGTGCAAAACCGATATATAGTGGGTTGTTTATTTGCCCAAATCCAGAAAACAAGACCAACGAGAATGACCCAGAGAATCATGGATTGCTACCGTCTGAAATTGAAACAGCCATACGAAGCTCTATGGAAAATGGTGCGACAGGTATATGCTTATTTACTCCAGGACGAATGAAAGCTGAACACTGGGTGGCTTTTGAAAGGGCTATTTATGCTGATTATTCGAAAAAAGCAAAATAATTATTTGAATGAGTTAAGTTGAGTTCATAAAAGGGAGTGGCAATTAGTGGCTCCCTTTTTAGATGTATGAATTCTAGAATGATGGGTTTTGCGCTTCAACCCACTTCCTTGCATTTATAAAAGCGTCTAACCAAGGGGATACTTTGTGATTTGAATTTGCAGGATAGTGCGCCCAATTCCATGGAAAAATGGAACGCTCAATATGGGGCATAGTCACCAAATGGCGTCCTGTCTTGTCACATATCATCGCCGTATTGAAATCACTTCCATTGGGATTGGAAGGATATCCTTCATAACCGTATTTGGCAACAATATCATAACTACTTTCGGAATGTGGCAAGCTGAATTTGCCTTCACCATGTGAAATCCATACTCCTAATGTCGTACCTGACATATTTGAAAGCATGACGGAGTTATTCTCCTCGATTTTTACCGACGTAAAACTGCTTTCGTGTTTATACGAATCGTTGTGTAGCATTTTACCATGGGTATCATGATCAGGATTGATCAGATTCAATTCCATGAACAATTGGCATCCATTACAAATACCAACAGATAAAGTATCGGGACGGGCAAAGAATTTTTTCAATGCCGTATTGGCCTTTTCATTGTATTTGAATGCCCCGGCCCATCCTTTTGCACTTCCCAAAACATCAGAATTTGAAAATCCGCCAACCGCACCTATAAATTGAATGTCTTCCAGAGTTTCACGCCCTGAAATCAGATCGGTCATGTGAACATCCTTAACATCAAATCCTGCCAAGTACATGGCGTTGGCCATTTCTCGTTCAGAATTACTTCCCTTTTCCCTTAGGATTGCTGCTTTAGGCCTGTCATTCCGGGAACCTAACGACAAGGCAATACCTTTGTTCCCTTGTGATTGCTCCACTGAACTCGCAATGATTCCTTTAAAACTTTTTGGAAAAACATATTTCAGTGGCTGGTTTTTGTAATTATTGAATCTATCTTCTGCCAAGTTGTTGGCTGTTTGTTTTTTGTCAAGCAAGTACGAAGTT
>CAZHJO010000622.1:0-2071 GCA_964532755.1 uncultured Maribacter sp.
TGGCCGCTGCACAAAGTTTTACCATAAACGTAAAAGGTAAACAAAGCCATGGTTCACAGCCATGGTCGGGCGTGGATCCTATTTTGATCAGTGCAAAGATCATTGACGGATTACAGACCATAATAAGCCGGGAAACCAATTTAACGAATGAAGCTGCTGTCATTACCGTAGGAAAAATCAAGAGTGGTGTTCGTTTCAATATCATTCCAGAAAGTGCTGAAATGATCGGAACAATCAGGACCTTGGATTATTCAATGAAGGACCATATCAATAAAAGAATGAAAGAAATGGTTAAAACTATTGCACAAGCCTATGGCGGTGATGCTACCATTGAAATTAAGGATGCGACAGACATTACCTATAATGACCCGGCATTGGTTGAGCAAATGTTGCCAACAATGAAACGCATTGCGGGTGATACCAATATACAAACACAAAAGGCAATTACCGGAGCAGAAGATTTTTCTTATTTTCAAAGAGAGGTACCAGGATTCTTTTTCTTTCTAGGCGGTATGACACCTGGGAATACTGAATCTTTTCCTCACCATACCCCAGATTTTCTTATTGATGATAGTGGATTGCTTTTGGGAGTAAAAACACTGGCTGAAATGAGTTTGGATTACCTTAATCAATAAAGAATAATCTCTAAGTCATTAGTAGGATTTAAATTTAAAGTTTTTGAGGGTCGTAGCATTTGAAGTAACGACATTTAAATAAGTATGGAGCAAACAATCAATGTATTAGGTAAAATTCCATGGTGGGGTTGGCTATTGATTGTCCTGCTAATTGTTGCCTTACGGGATATTTTTTTCCAACGTGCACATACCATTTCACACAATTTTCCCATTGTTGGGCATTTGCGTTATTTGTTCGAGAGTATTGGTCCTGAAATGCGGCAGTATTTTGTCGCGAATAACAGGGAAGAGCTTCCTTTTAATAGAATTGAACGAAGTTGGATTTATGCCTCTGCCAAAAGAGAGAATAACTACGAAGGTTTTGGTACCGATCGCGATATGTATGCCCATCAACATATTTTTGTGAAAAATCAACTGATGGCCTATAAGGTTTCTGTAAATCATCCCAATAAAAAGGATAAGACCTTTTTGCCCTGTGCCAAGGTTATGGGAGCACATAATAAACGCAAAAAGCCCTACCGGCCGGCTTCAGCCATAAACGTTTCGGCAATGAGCTTTGGATCATTGTCCGCCGCAGCCGTGGAATCATTGAATGTTGGAGTGTACAAAGTTGACGCGTACCACAATACCGGTGAAGGCGGACTTTCTCCTTACCATCAAAAAGGGGGGGATGTGATATTCCATTTTGGGACAGGTTATTTTGGAGTGCGATCTAAGGATGGGAATTTTTCTATTGAAAAATTGAAAAAACTCGTAGAAGAAAATCCCTGCATAAAGGCCATCGAGATCAAACTTTCCCAAGGAGCAAAACCTGGTAAAGGAGGCGTATTGCCTGGTGCGAAAATCACCCCTCAAATAGCAAGGATTAGGGGGGTTGAAGTGGGTAAGGACGTTCTTTCGCCTGCTACGCACAAAGCTTTTGGTACAATTCCCGAATTGCTTGAACTTATTGAAGATATTGCCGAACAAACGGGATTGCCTGTTGGTATTAAAGGTGCCATCGGAAAATTGGATCAATGGGAAGAATTGGCCAATCTTATGGTTGAAACCGGTAAAGGGCCTGACTTTATTACTGTAGATGGTGGAGAAGGAGGTACTGGCGCGGCACCGCCGAGCTTTGCCGATCATGTATCACTACCATGGGTTTACGGATTTTCAAGCCTGTACAAATTGTTCTTGGACAAGAACCTAACGGATAGAATTGTTTTCATTGGCAGTGGCAAACTGGGCTTTCCTGCAAAAGCGGCCATGGCATTCGCTTTAGGTGCCGATTGTATAAACGTTGCCCGCGAGGCGATGATGAGTATTGGGTGTATTCAAGCACAAATTTGTCATACGAATCGTTGTCCATCTGGTATCGCGACGCAAAGCAAATGGCTCCAAGCAGGTATCAGCATACCGTTAAAATCAGATAGATTAGCACAGTATTTTAGGAC
>CAZHJO010000623.1:0-2062 GCA_964532755.1 uncultured Maribacter sp.
GCTTATGCCATGCAGGGCAATAAAGAACAGCCAATGGCTATCAACACAAGATCCACAACCCAAATGATCGGGCTTCACGAGGCAGCCATTCAGGGTGATGTTGAAGCTGTTCGCCAACATATTGAAGCAGGTTCCAATCTGGATGAAATAGAACCCACAGGGGGATCAAGTCCGTTAATAACCGCTATTGTTTTTGGCAAGACAGAAGTTGCCAAATTATTGATCGAGGCCGGTGCCAATGTGAATTTCATCAACAATGAATCATCGACCCCACTACATACGGCCGCCTTCTTTTGCCATACCGAAATCGTCGAGGTATTGTTGGAGCATGGCGCAGACAAGACCTTAAAAAATAAATATGGACATACCGCTTTCGAATCGGTCTCTGGTCCCTATCACGAAGTCAAAGGTGTTTATGGGTTCTTTGGAAAGGAACTAGGTCCACTTGGCCTAAAACTGGATTATGCCAAGATCGAAGTAACGAGGCCAAAAATTGCCGAAATGTTACGCTAAATACATCCTTGAACAGTACTATTTGATTGTCTACGATCAAAACATCGAGGGTTGAAATAAAATAAACAACCCCTGACATGGTATGACACTATCCCAGATAGCTTTGTATCTTGTTAAACCTTTAAAACGAAATACAATGAAAAATGCAATTAGCTGGTTCGAGATACCAGTAACAGATTACGAAAGGGCAAAGAAGTTTTACGACACGATGCTGGGCATAGCAATCGCTGATATGCCCATGCCCGACGGTAAATATGGAATGTTCCCATATGACAATGACAACAATGGCGTTGGAGGTGGTCTTGTCGAAATGGCCGGTGTAACACCATCTGCCGATGGAATTACCATATACCTTAATGGAGGTGATGACCTAAGTGCGCCATTATCACGTGTTGCGGCTGCAGGAGGTAAAGTGATCATGCCAAAGACCGATATCGGGGAAAATGGTTTTATGGCCCAGCTTATCGATACCGAAGGCAATAGAGTGGCATTACATTCCTGGAATTAATGTCCTACTGTCAGGTTGGGCCCTTCGACCTGTCTCGGGACAGCCTCCGTCGAAGGGTCCAATGTCAGAACCTGTTTTCTTAGTTGTTCCCCATAAAAACTTAATTTTATGGGGATTCAGTTTTATACCTATGTCACAGCTACCACGACTTATCAGCATTCTTACACTCTTAAAATCCCGTCGGGTTTTAACGGCCACTGAACTGTCTGATAAGTTCAATGTGAGCATCCGAACGGTATATAGGGACATCGCCAAACTCATCGTTGCCGGCGTCCCGGTAATTACCATCGAAGGTCGTGGCTACACCCTTATGGACGGCTATACGGTAGCACCAGTACAATTCACCGAAAAACAGGCCAATGCCCTGATTACCGCGCAGCATTTGGTGAAACAAAGTAATGATTCATCTTTTAAGAACGATTTTGAAGAAGCACTCACAAAGATAAAATCGGTTTTTAGGTCTTCTGTTCTCGAGAAAAGTGAATTGTTGCATAATAAAATACATGTTTTTGATCAGCGCTATGAGAATATATCGAGCAATGCCCTATCGGAAATTCAATTGGCCATTACCCATTTCAACTATATAGAGATCAATTATCGCAAGGCCAATGATCCCAATATCACTTTTCGGAAAATAGAGCCATGTGCCCTATACTCGACCTACCAAAAATGGATCTTGATCGCCTGGTGTCATCTACGAAAGGATTTTAGGGCGTTTCGGGTAGATCGTATTCAACATTTTAAAATTCTACAAGACAATTTCGAGGACCGTAGATTCAATATACAGGATTATTTTAAGGACTGCCCGTATGATATGTAGCTTAAATTCAACTTTCACATTGTATATTTATAGCTGATAAAACGATCCTATGAACAAGGCCCTGGAACTATTTAGGTTACAAATTGGTAAAGACGCTTCACAATCGCCCAGCCCATTGATGCAATGGCTGAACCCTATATTAATTCGGGCAGAAGCCGGTGAACTTGAATTTTCCTATATAGTACGTGAAGAAATGACCAACCCCTTGGGCATTATACATG
>CAZHJO010000624.1:0-2058 GCA_964532755.1 uncultured Maribacter sp.
TGCGCCTGGATCACCACTTCGATTGGTTATATTAACACCCGCCAATGTACCTGCCAATACTTGATCTGGACTGGTAAGGGGTTTTGAAATTATTTCTGAAGCCCCTAATGAGCTTACTGAACCCGTAAGGTCTGCCTTCCGCTGCGTACCGTAACCTACTACCACGACCTCGCTTAATTGACTGGCATCTTCTGACAATGATACATCAATGGAAGTTCTTCCGTTAATTGCGATTTCCTGGGTGGCGAAACCAACATAACTAAATATCAAAGTGCCATTGCCATCCGCCGATATGGTATAGTTACCATCAAAATCGGATTGGGTACCATTTGTGGTTCCTTTCTCAACTATACTGGCCCCAGGTAATGGGGAACCGGTATTGTCAGTAACTGTGCCTGAAATGGCATCCTGTGCTTGGATTGATTGTACCCCAAATAGAAGTACAATAATGAAAGCGAAGCTATACACCTGCCTTACATTGAGTCTCGAAGAATTTTGTTTCATAATCTATAGGTTTACGTTAGTTGTTCTGATTTTTGCACTGAATAATTTAAATCATAACTTAGTATGTATTAACTAAATAGCATCATTATCAAAGATGAAAAATGCTATCAAATATTAAAAATAAGAATCTCTAGTTTTGAATAAATACTATTCAAAACCAGATAAATAAATCTTATTTGGTCATATCCAAAAGCCTATTAAGTTGTTAAATGATTTTAAATATAACAATTTTTTAACAACATACTTATGTATTTATTAAAGGCCGCCGGAATTTTCTTAATTATCCATATCGACAATAGCCATACTTGGTAATGCACATTTCAAGGTCTCCAATATCATAATTACCTTAATTCGGGAAGAACATAGCTGTACACAGATCTCTAGAAGAAGTTTTTCACAGCATCAAGGTTCTATTCATAAATTAACCTGCACAGTTCTTTTATATGGATTCAGGAAGTAATAAAAATCATATTTCAGTATGAAATCCTTAGTTAGAATTCGGTGGTAATCCAAATAGTAAATATTAGAACAAAACTTTGGATCAAATAAATTATCTTTAGATAGCTTTTTAATTAAATCACGCAAAACGAATTCAGAGTTATGAAAAACGTTATTTACCTTTTGATTGCCATCATGGTACTTGCGGCCTGCAAACCAAAAGCAGAAGAGAAAACCACTGGGGATGACCAAACTGTATCCGTTGATATAGAGAACATTCCAAAAATAGATGTTCACTCCCATTTCAAGTATTCGCGCACCTATTTACCCGAATTGTTCGATAAATGGAATATGCGATCTGTTTTGGTCGATGTATCCAAAGCCGATTCTACCGGAATTGCAAGAAGTTGGAATGCATACTTGGCCCATGCGCAGGCAGATCCAGATCGATTCACCCTCTGCTCCTCGTTTATTGGTGTAGGTATAGATTCTCCGGATTTTGCGCAAAAAACCATTGATCGCTTAAGTGAGGAAATCAAAGCCGGAGCCCAAATGGTCAAAGTGTGGAAGAATTTTGGCATGGTCACCAAAGATAAGAACGGTGATTTTATACAAATTGATGATCCTCGCTTACAACCCATTTGGGATTTTTTGAAAAACAAGGGGATTCCCGTAATAGCCCATATCGCGGAACCTGAACAGGCATGGAGACCACTTGATGACCCTAACAACCCTCATTATGGCTACTATAAAGACCACCCGCAGTATCACGCCTATGCAATTCCAGAAATTCCTTCCTACGAAACGATAATCTCAGCACGGGACCGATGGATTGCAAAGAATCCAGAGTTAAGAATTTTGTGCGCACACCTTGGTAGTATGTCCAATCATGTTGAAAGGGTTGCCGAACGTTTGGATAAGTATCAGAACATGTATGCAGAAACTGCTGCCCGATTTGGGGACCTGGCAGGACAGGATTCCAAAGAGGTGAGGGCGTTTTTCGAAAAATATCAGGATAGGATCATGTTTGGCACAGACTATGGGAATTCAAAACCACAGGAAGCACTGACCGATGCTGAACTCGACAAAGAGAAAATTGATCTTGACGCCAACTAT
>CAZHJO010000625.1:0-2055 GCA_964532755.1 uncultured Maribacter sp.
TGTCAAATTTTTGCTATTTGCAAAATTGTATTTTTAATGAATTATGAATTAACCGATGGAATATACCGCTGAAGATTTTTTAAAGGTAAGGACTAGAAAAGAATTAGTTAAGCTTGCCCAGGAAAAGAATATCGACGTTGAAAAGGTTGTAAAAAACTTAAAATATGAAATCGAATTAAGTAAGCTTCAAAGCGAATTGGTTAATCTGCAACAGTGGATTACAAATAACAATTTGCGTGTTGCTGTATTATTTGAAGGTAGGGATGCCGCAGGTAAAGGCGGATGTATAAAACGTTTTATAGAGCACTTGAATCCTCGTTCCTCCCGTGTGGTTGCCCTTTCAAAACCTACAGACAACGAGAAGGGTCAGTGGTATTTTAGGAGATATATTAAAGAACTGCCCAATCCTGGGGAAATTGTTTTTTTTGATCGTAGTTGGTACAACCGTGCTGTTGTAGAACCGGTTATGGGATTTTGTACTAAAGATCAATATAATCAATTCATAGTACAAGTACCCGAATTTGAGCATATGTTGTATGAAGATGGTGTTATCATTATTAAATTTTGGTTTTCTATTTCCAAACAGGTTCAAAACAAGCGTTTCAATGCGCGATTGAATAATCCGTTAAAAGAGTGGAAATTTAGTCCAGTAGATAAAATGGGGCAAGTACTGTGGGATAAATACACCTATTATAAGGAACAAATGTTCTCAAAAACCCATACCAATTTTAGCCCGTGGATAATAGTTAAAACAAATGACAAGAAAACGGCACGATTGGAAAGTATGCGTTATGTGCTTTCAAAATTTAATTACGCAGATATGGAAGACAGCTCGAATTTGATACAACCTGATCCAAATGTAATCGTTCGTTATTATAGAAATGCAAAACAAATTGATGTTTAATATGGAGAATACGCCGAATTTGAATATTTCCCCTGAGGATATTGAATTACTCAATTCCAAACTTGGTCTACGCAGTTTGTTCACCAGTAAAAATGTTGATTTAGATAAAACACTGCGAGAGATTAAGTATGAACTTCGTTTACGTGATCTGCAGGCAGAATTGGTCAAATTACAGGCCTGGACCATTGAGAATAGAAAGAAAATAGTCATTCTTTTTGAAGGGAGGGATGCCGCTGGCAAAGGGGGTGCCATAAGGAGAATAACAGCCCATATCAACCCGAGGTATTTTAGAATAGTTGCTTTGAACAAGCCAACTGAGGATGAACAAGGGCAATGGTATTTTCAGCGCTATGTGAATAAATTGCCCAAACCAGGTAAAATCGTATTTTTTGATCGTAGCTGGTATAACAGGGCGGTAGTTGAACCCGCACACGGCTTTTGCACCCAAGATGAGTATACCGTTTTTATGTCGCAAGTGAATGATTTTGAAAAAATGATCATAGATTCCAATACCTATTTGATCAAATTTTATTTTTCTATCACGAAAGAAGAACAAGGGAAACGTTTTGACGACATACAAAAAAGCAATCTGAAACGATGGAAGATGACGCCTATGGACGAAAGTGCCCGGAAACTTTGGGATGTATATACCAAATATAAAGAGGTGATGTTAAAGGACACCAATTCAGCGCACGCTCCCTGGGTAATCATTGATGCCAATAAAAAAACAGAGGCTCGTATCTCGGCCATTGAACATATCCTGAAAACTATCCCCTATACGGAATAAACCAAGCAACTCTTGAAATAGAGCAAATATCAATTTAATTATATTTGTGAAAGACAAATAAGTAACGAATTGGAAGCCTACGCGAATGCCCTTTTATATGCAATTCCATTTTTCATGATTCTTTTGGTCATTGAAATTGCCTATGGGTATATTGTAAAAAATCAAAAACACAAGGTTATGGATTCAGTTTCGAGCATAAGTTCGGGACTTACCAATATTGTCAAGGATTCACTGGGTATTGGAGTTATTATTGTTACTTACCCTTTTTTATTGGAACACTTGGCCTTAATAGAATTGGAGTCCACATGGATAGTTTGGCTCGTTGCGTTTTTAGCCATCGATTTTGCTGGTTATTGGAATCATC
>CAZHJO010000626.1:0-2055 GCA_964532755.1 uncultured Maribacter sp.
CCTAAATGCCATAATGAAAGCATGTATATGGATAAAAACCCATATAGATTAGGTAATCTATTCAATATGTACGAGCGCTGTTCACACTGTAATACGAAATACAAAATTGAACCGTCCTTTTTTTATGGTGCCATGTATGTTAGTTACGCCGTTGGTATAGCATTCGCTGTGGCAGCCTTTATTATCTCCTATGTGTTTGCAGGCACTTCTTTGATCAATGCATTTATTTCAATTGTAGCGACTTTGATTGTATTTATGCCCGTAATCATACGATTGTCAAGAAACATATGGATTAATTTCTTCGTGCATTATGATTCAAAAAAAGCAGTTAAGACCTCATAGTTGCAAATCGTTTTGAGAACCTATTAATATCGATTTCCGGAGGTAGCATTTCCCCTTTTTCTATATGGTTATAAAGTTGCATTGAAACCGTAGGTGCAATCAGGACACCACGGGATCCAAACCCATTTAATACTATAAGATTACTATGTTCGGGATGTATGCCTACCAAAGGCCTCCTATCTGCCACCGTAGGCCTAATACCCGCAACATGGTCAACAATTTCGTAATCGCAATTTAAGAATGAATGTAACCTCCCCAACAGTTCCTTCTTTGCCGCTTCAGTAGGAGTATTAGTTTTGTCCGTGCGTTCATAAGAGGCCCCGACTCTATACGAATCATTTCCCATGGGTATGATGAACACTGCGGATTTGATAATGTAATTCTCTTTTAATTCAGGGGCTTTTATAGTCAGGAGTTCACCCTTACTACCTGTTAATGGGAGGTAGTTGAAATACGGATTGGATTTTAGACCAAACCCGGTAGCGAAAACAATTTTTTTGGCCTTAAGGGATTTGTATGCTATATACTCTTTATGGATAACGAGCTTGTCGAAGTCAAAAGTTTCATTGATAAGTTTTCCACCTTTCATAAGAAAAGTTATATAGGAATCAACCAAAGTCTTGGTGTCTATTCTGCCTGTATATAATACTTCACCTAAGCCAAAGGGCGCATGAATACTTTTATTCTCATTTTCAATAATTTCCGTAGAAAGAAATTTAGCAAGTTTTGGTTTATCCGCTGCTTCAAACCAAAGGTTTTGTTCTTCAATGGATGCGAATTTTCTGTAAATGGGAATTTTACAATCCAATGTAACATTCAATTTTATTTCAAGCTGTTTATAAAACTGCATTGCTGTTTCCCATTGGCTATCAGCATTCCAGGCCAGTGTAAATCTTTTAAGGATTACCGGATTGTACAATCCCCCGGCAACGAGTGAAGAGGTTTGAGAACCATCGTTCAGCACCTTGTAGGTCTTATTTGTTCTTTCCAATTGTTCGCAGAAAGAGATGCCTGCCAGACCCAAACCAACGACCAAATACTCATTCATCCTACAAAGGTAACCAAAGCCAAAAACAGGCCAAACCTAAATACGAAGAAGACAGCCTAAACAAAAAAACCCTGACGGAATCGTCAGGGTTTTCATTCTATATTGAATTGGAAAAATTGTACTTAATAGGCCCACATATCTTGTTCCCTATCCCTGATGACCTCTTTAATTCGTTTGGCCTCCAATAACTGGAACAAGGCATTATCCGCAATATAATCGTTGACCTTACGGTCTCCGTGAACATTATCCTCACGATAGATGACCCCATTGAACCTTCGTGCGTTCAACAACATATCAAAAGATATGGGCTGCGCCGAGTTGCGTTGGTTAAAAACTTTGGCATCGTGCAATATCTGCCTGGCACCTGGGTACCACACCCAGAAAAGCTCAACCTTGGCATCTGCAGGGTCCATAGATTCATCATCAATAAAGTTAACATCTGGAGCAACGGGAGCAATACCTAATAATCGGTATTTTAACTCTCCTTGGCGCTTATCAAAATACCAGATTCCTTTAATGCGATACTCTTCGATATCCGCTGCGGTCAAATCCCTTTCATTGATAAACTCAGCTGAAAGTTCTTCACCGGCATTGATCTGTTCGTATCCCATATCGGTGGTATCAACTTTTCTCAAGGTAGCTTCCAGATCACTAAAAATTCTTTT
>CAZHJO010000627.1:0-2047 GCA_964532755.1 uncultured Maribacter sp.
TTCATGAATAGAAGTGGAAAAGCCTTGAAATATTGGATGGAAAAAGAGAAGGTGCCACTAGAAAATCTTTTGGTCATTACCGATGATATAAATCTTGATTTTGGAACTTTAAGGCTAAAGACCAAAGGAAGTGATGGTGGCCATAATGGTCTAAAGGATATTCAATTGTTCTTGAATTCCACGAACTACAATAGATTCCGTTTTGGTGTGGGAGCAGAATTCGGGAAAGGAAGACAAATTGATTATGTTCTTGGTAAATGGAATGAAGAGGAAAAAAAGGCATTACCTGAGCGCCTTGAAAAATCTACACAATTGATAAGTTCGTTTGTTCTATCAGGCGTAAAAATCACTATGAATCAATTCAATGGTACCTAAGATCAAAGTACCTTAAAAACGAATATCCCTGATTCTGAACTATTTCCTTCACTATCCTTTGTAATAACTTTCCAGTAGTATTCTGTATTTGAAGTTACACTCACCTTTTCAGAATTAACATTGAATGAAGGGGAAGCTATTAAAGTTTCGGGGGGAGTCGTGGTTGAAAAATAAACTTCGTAACCCTCAATATCATTCTCGATATCCGAACCATACCATTCCAAGGTCACTTCATTATTTATATCCTTAAAAATTGATGTCCCGCTCTTGGGTTCAACAGCTTCCGCAGGAAACGGAGCATATGTGGTTTGCGAACCTGCATTATAAAAACGCCAGGTTTCACTAACAGCGGTTTCTGTCACCTTTGTATTCTTTGACCGTACAAACCAGGAAAAGGGTTCTCCCTTTGTAATTGGCAGTTTGGCCGAAATTGCTGCTGTTGAAATAGTTTGTGTAATGTTGTTATTTAAATTCGTCACTCTAAGTTCATAGGTTTCGGTATGATCGGAAGCCATCCACTTGAATTCTACCTCACTTGTAGTCTGGTTTAAATCACTCCCAGTCGTACATTCAGAATTCTTGTTGGGAAAAACCAATGTTGCGCTTTCTGGTGGTTTGGGATTGCTTTTCTTTTTACACCCTATCAAAAGAACGCTAAATAACAATAGAATTATCGTTCTCATTGTTTAATTACTTTAGATGTTCCTTTTATATTATCCCCACTGAACTTAATATAATAAATACCCGAGGGATGTATTGACATATTCAAAGGTAGTTCCAATCCATTGACCTGATACGTTCGAACAGATAATAATCTCCCGTCAGCAGAAAACACTTGTACATTTACCTCATCTACATCCGCCCCTAGAAAGACATTCGTCGTCGATACAAAGGGATTTGGATATACAATAGGTTTTTCACTTATAAAGATGCGTTCTTCGTGCACGCCCTGACAAGGTATATTCGTGAATACCCTTAGGGAATTATTGCCATTTTTTAAATCGATTGCTATCTCTGATTCACTGGTCTGTATGACTTCACCATTCAATTCTATATTATATAAATCAGAGCCCTGAAGGGTTAATACCGTTAGTTTACCATTAAATGATGTTCTAGATGAAACGTTAAGAACATCTGGTTGTGTAATAACGACTTCAAAACAATGCTCTTCAAAAACCATAGCGCCATCAGTACCACCAATGCAAATAGAATAAGTACCGGACATTAAACTACCCAATGTATAAGTGTCCGTAAAATTGTCTGTAATATCAACCCCGTTTCCGCTAATGGTTATATCATAATCAAGCAATTCTAAAGCTGTTATGTTTATTGAGCCGTCATTACTATCTCGGCAAGCCTCGCTATTCAATGTCAAAGAAAAGTTATTGCTTGCGAATCTATACACAGGACATCCCGTTAAATCAACCTCGACTCCTTCCGGTGTTCCAAGGCAAAGATCATCTCCGTCATCAAAAACCCCATCATTATCGTCATCAGGTCTGAACGCACCTTCAATGCAGACATCCAAAGAAAAGGCTTTAAGAGTCCCTCCATCTGAAGCTGCATTATCATTTATTTCCAATGTCCATTCTCCTAAAATAGACTCCCCAATAAATGAACTTAATGATCCAAGTGGCTTTACCATACCACGAATGGCTGGGTCCCCATTACA
>CAZHJO010000628.1:0-2040 GCA_964532755.1 uncultured Maribacter sp.
TTTCAAAAGGATAAATGATATAGGCATTATCAAAATGTGGGGCAATGACAGGCAGCTCTTCCTCTTTATGCAAATGCCATGATAAAAAGGTGTTCAATTCCTGGTAGCCTTCATTGTTTTTGGCGATACCCACAAAACATGGATCTACCCCATTCCTAAAATCGATGCCGAGGATAGGCCGTATATTGAATTGCTTGGCCTTGCGTACAAAATTGAGTCCGGCAGAAGTGTTGTTGATATCGGTCAGTGCCAATTGGGTCACATGGTTCGCTTGGGCCAATTGCAGGAGTGCCAGTTCGGAAAAGGTTCCGAAACGCATGCTGTAATATGTGTGGCAATTTAGGTAGATAGATGTTAGATATTAAATGTTAGACTTAGGTTTTGGTGTTCTTGATCCGTGTTTTGAACAAGGAGATCACTTCGTCGCAGGCTCCTCGTGAAGACGTCATCGCGAACGCCCGCCTGCCTCGGGCACGGCAGTGAAACGATCTCAACGATATTGTCCCGAACAAAGAGATTACTTCCCGGAAAAGCCAAACCCTTCATAAAACATTAGAACTTACACCTCTCCGTACCCAATACTACTTTCATTGTTTCCGATGTGCCAATACAATCGGCGGTTGCCCATTGAACGGGTTGTGCATTCTACCAATGGTCCTGGCACCCATGGCCGAAGCCCGCACCACACTCTTATCGCCATAACGTTCCCGAATATGATCCATGGCCGCATAGAGGTTCAGTGCTTCCTCTGTATCATCAAAAAGATTGATCTGATAATTACCCGACACCAAATGACTGAACCGTATCCCTACCAAGCGTACCAACAGTCTTCTGTTGTACAACGCCTTGAACAACTCCAGAATCTTGGGAATGAGAATATGATCGGCACTCGTATACGGAATGCGCATTTGTTTGGTATAGGTATTAAAATCGGAGTAGCGGATCTTTACCGCAATGCAGGCCGTGAGTTTTTCCCCCCTGCGCAATTGAAAGGCCAAATTTTCGGTCATTGCCAAAAGAATACCCCGCAGTTTTGCCACATCAATGGTATCCTTATCAAAAGTGCGCTCATTGGAAATTGATTTCCGTTCACAAAAGGGGGTTACGGGGGTATTATCTACCCCATTGGAACGTTTCCAGATCACGACCCCGTTTTTACCCAGTACCCGTTGCATAAGGTCCATCGGCATCTCTTGAACGGTCTTTACTTTTCGCAATCCCAAATTGCGAAGAGTCTGATAAGTCTTATCACCCACCATGGGTATTTTTTTAATGGATAATGGTGCCAGAAAGGGTTTCTCATACCCAAAATCGACTTTCAACTGATTATTGGGCTTGGCCTCATTGGTAGCGACTTTGGAGACTACCTTATTTATCGAAAGTCCAAAGGAAATGGGCAATCCTGTTTCTTTGGTGATTCTTTGTCGCAGTTCGGAAGCGTACTGGTAGCAGCCAAAAAAGCGATCCATACCCGAGAGATCGGCATAAAATTCATCGATACTCGATTTTTCGAATAAGGGCACCTGTTCCTTGATGATATCGGTAACCATATCGGAGTGCTTGCTATAGGTGCCTGCATTACCTTTAATGACCACTGCTTCGGGACATAATTCGCGCGCCATTTTCATGGGCATACCCGAGTGCACACCAAAACCACGGGTCTCATAACTGCAGGCAGCTACCACACCACGGTCACTGGTGCCACCCACCAATAGAGGGCGGTTTTGTAACTCGCTGTCCAAGAGTCGCTCTACGGATACAAAAAAAGTATCCAAATCTAAATGAAGTATGGTTTTGTTCATAGCTGTCCTTAAAAGGACAACTAATGGTTCTTATTTGCTGTCCAAAAAAGGATAGCTAATATATGGAATATTTCCTATTATTTGGATTATTTCCATAATAATATTTTGAACTTTTTTCCCTAACTAAAAGTGAATCCTGTAACTACCCTATAGATAAAGGCATATAGTACTATAAAAAACAGTACAAAACTGAACCATGCAAAAGCCTTGAAATAGTTTTTGATGATAATATGTCCCA
>CAZHJO010000629.1:0-2038 GCA_964532755.1 uncultured Maribacter sp.
GAATATCAACAATGAACCCGAGAATATCAGACAAATGTACGGAGTTGATCCAGGTAAGGAATCGTTCGCTAACAATTGTCTTTTAGCAAGAAAATTGGTGGAAGAAGGGGTGCGTTTTGTACAATTGTTCGACTGGGGCTGGGATAGCCATGGCACAGATCATACTACGGCGGTGGATCTTGGTCTACGAAACAAATGTAGGGAAATTGACCGCCCAATTGCAGCCTTGATCCTCGATTTAAAACAGAGAGGTTTACTCGATGAAACACTGATTGTATGGGGCGGGGAATTCGGCAGAACGCCCATGCAGGAAAACAGGGGCAATAAGGAAATGGGTTTTAAAGGTCGCGACCATCATGGCGATGCCTTTACCATGTGGATGGCCGGGGGTGGAGTAAAAAAAGGAGCCTCCCACGGAAAAACCGATGATATAGGTTTTTCAGGGATTGAAGGCCAGGTCTCTGTGCATGATGTTCATGCAACCATTATGCATCTTTTGGGTTTTGACCATGAGCAGTTTACCTTTGAGTTCCAAGGAAGGCATTATAGATTAACAGATGTTGAGGGGGAAGTGATAAAAGAAATTCTTGCCTAAAAATTAATCATGGCTTATATGAAACATACCTTAAATATTGCTATATTCTTATTCGTATTTTGTGGATATGGTCAGGGAAAATCCATTCAGTTCTTCCAGACCAATTGGGGCAATGAACTTTCATGGGATGCCTTTTGTGAACGTACAAAGGCATCTGGCTATGATGGTATCGAGGTTTGGTTTCCCTCGGAAAAAGAAAGTCAAAACCAATTAAAGGTTGCAGTAGAAAAACATGGATTGGCAGTTGCCTTTCTTAATGGCACAAATAGATCATTGCCCTTTGAAGAAGGTCTTGAAACCTTTAAAAACCATTTTAAGACTTTGATTGCGTGGAATCCTGTTTATATTAATTGTCATACCGGTAGCGACTTTTTTACTTTCGAACAAAACAAGGCCTTTATCGATGCTGCTAATAAAATCAGCAAAGAAAGTGGCATACCCATTTATCATGAAACCCATAGGGGTAGGTTCAGTTATAATTTACCAGATACCCAAAACTATTTGAAAACAATACCGGATTTACAGCTCACGCTGGATATTAGTCATTGGATGGTTGTCCATGAATCGCTTCTGCAAGGAAAAGACACAGCATTGAAAGATGTAATAATCAAAACCAAACACATTCATGCCAGGGTCGGGCATGCCGAAGGACCGCAGGTAAATGACCCGGAAGCTCCGGAGTGGCAATCGGCCTTAGACCGCCATATGGATATTTGGGAAAGTGTGATCAAAAAAGAATGGGAGAACGGCAGGGATGTCTTCACCATAACCACTGAATTTGGTCCTCCCTATTATTTGCCTGCCCTGCCCTATACCCAAATACCCGTAGCAGACCAATGGAAAGCAAATTTTTTTATTATGAAAGCCATTAAAGAGAGATTGTCACTTGAATAAAACCCTTCATTGATGGATATCATAAAACAACTTTTGGGCAGATTGCACCCGTTACTTGTTCATTTGCCAATAGGTTTCATTGTTTTGGGACTATTGCTCCAGTGGTATGATCATAAAAAAGAGCAGTTTAGACACCCTATAACCATTATTTATTTGTGGGCTGCCATTAGTGCTGTGTTGGCTTGTATAACAGGGTATCTGCAATACACCAGTGAAGGCTACGCTTTTGATTCAATAAAAATGCATCTCTGGTTAGGTATCATTACGGCCTTGTTTTCTTTCTTCATGTATCTGCGATTACAAGAGAAAAAAAAACGGGATAATATACGCCGTATTCCTATCAGTGCGCTTGCCATTATAATGTTGATTCTAATTTGCCTTACGGGCCATTTGGGGGGTAGTATTACCCATGGTGAAGATTATCTGGTAGAGCCCCTGCCAAATTCAATGAAATCGGCTTTGGGTCTTGAGGTCTTCGAAGAGAAGATAATTGCCCTTAATAATGAAAATTGGGAAAGTACTTTGTTTTATGAGGACGTGATTAATCCT
>CAZHJO010000630.1:0-2032 GCA_964532755.1 uncultured Maribacter sp.
TTTTGAGGTACCGTTTCGGCCATGGTCGCTGCAGGTGTATTATCCCTTTCCGAGTAGGTAAAGACATGTAAATAGGAAATATCGAGTTCATTCAATAAACGATACGTTTCTAAAAATTGCGCGTCACTTTCGCCAGGAAAACCGACAATAACATCAACGCCTATACAGGCATGTGGCATAACTTCCTTTATCCGCTTGACCCTATCAACATAGAGGGCGCTTGAATAGCGGCGTTTCATTCGCCTTAAAATCTTATCGCACCCACTTTGTAAAGGAATATGAAAATGGGGTACAAACGAATCACTTTTCGCAACAAAATCTATCGTTTCGTTTTTCAAAAGATTCGGTTCAATAGAGGAAATTCGCAACCGATGAATACCTTCTACCCTATCCAAGGCCCGCACCAATTCCAGAAAGGTATGGTCGTGCTTTTTATTACCAAATTCACCCTTGCCATAATCCCCTATATTGACACCCGTAAGTACAATTTCCCTGATACCTTTATCTGAGATTTCCTTTGCATTGGCAAGTACATTTCCAAGGGCATCACTTCTTGAAATACCTCGAGCCAATGGTATGGTACAAAAGGTGCATTTATAATCGCACCCATCCTGCACCTTTAAAAAGGCACGGGTACGGTCGCCAATGGCATAACTACCCACATAAAAATCGGCCTCCTCAATTTCACAGGAATGTATTTGACCGTAATTATTCTTGGTAAGGTCATTGACATAATCCCCTATTTTGAACTTCTCAGTGGCCCCCAAAACCAAGTCGACACCATCAACAGCAGCCAATTGTTCAGGCTTTAATTGTGCATAACAACCAATAGCGGCTATAAAAGCCTCTGGATTATTCTTCTGGGCTTGCCTTACAATGGTTTTGAACCGCTTATCAGCATTCTCAGTTACCGAACAGGTGTTGATGACATACATATCGGCTTGTTCAGAAAAAGCAACACGTTCATAGCCGTCTTCTTGAAAACCCCTGGCTATAGTAGATGTCTCCGAAAAATTTAATTTACATCCTAACGTATAAAAAGCTACTTTCTTCATGCTGAATTCAATTCAGTTCTTAATGCATTAGACCTCAAAAATGGGTGTGCAAATATACAACCTTAGGCAACAAGTATAATATGTAATACCGGAAAGGGATTTCAATTATTTGAACGTGCGCCACTTTTTGGTCAATTCAAATACATGATTTAGGATTTTGGCTTCTTTTTCATCAAACTCCACTCCCCTTCGGGCCATCATTACTTTTGCCGCTTCAAAAGCCTTTACTGGCATATAGGTCGAGAATCCCGATGCACCTCCCCAACTAAAACTTGGAATGAAATTACGAGGAAAGCCGGGCACATAAATATTGGCATTAACGCCAATTACAGTACCAGTATTGAACATAGTGTTTATTGCCGTTTTGCTGTGGTCTCCCATCATTAATCCACAGAACTGTAGTCCTGTTTGTTCAAATTTTTCAGTAGCATAATTCCAAAGACGTACCTTGGCGTAATTATTCTTTAGATTGGAATTGTTTGAATCCGCGCCTATATTGCACCATTCTCCCAAAACAGCATTACCCAAATAACCTTCGTGCCCTTTGCTCGAATACCCAAATATTACCGAATTGCTTAATTCTCCACATACCTTCCCATAAGGACCGACGGTGGTGGCACCGTAAATCTTACCGCCCATCTTGACCACAGCATTGTTACAAAGAGCAAAAGCACCACGTATTAAACTTCCTTCCCAAACCTCAGCATCCTTCCCAAGATAAATTGGTCCTTCAGAGGCATTTAAAATACTGTACTCAACACTTGCCCCTTCTTCCAAAAATATATTTTCAGGATTGATCAGGCTATTGGTCTCTGAAATTGGAGCACTTTCTCTTCCTTCGGTCAAAAAGTCAAAATCTGCCCGTAGCGCTTCAGCGTTTTTCGAAAAAATATCCCATGTATTTTCGATGCGAAAGACATCACCTTCATACTCGATAGTCTTAAACGTTGAAAAATCAACTTCTTGGGATTCCAAGG
>CAZHJO010000631.1:0-2032 GCA_964532755.1 uncultured Maribacter sp.
GCTGGTTGGCAGCTGCAAAATTGGCCAAAAAGCACGGTATTCCTGCTTGTTCCCATGGAATGCAAGAACTGCATGTAAGCCTGGTTTCGTCCCAGTCAAATGCAGGTTGGTTAGAAGTTCATAGTTTCCCTATCGATGAATATACGACTAGGCCTTTGGTAGTGGAAAACTTTAGGGCCGTTGCATCCAATGAACCTGGAACTGGTGTGGTATTCAATTGGGAAAAATTAAATCCCTATAAACAATAATGAATTAGATGAAGACTATTGAGACTAAATTTGGAGAACTGGAAGGAAACCAAGTACAACTGTACATATTGGAAAATGATAACGGAATGCGGGTTAAGATTACCAATTACGGCGCTACAATCACTTCGATTGAGATACCCGATAAGGATGGAAATCCCGAAGAAATAGTATGCGGTTTCAATACGTTTAATAGTTACTTTTCTCCTGCTTATCAAGCCAATGCCCCATATTTTGGAGGCACCGTAGGTCGCTATTGCTCGCAGATAAAAGATTCGAAGTTTATGTTAAATGGCAGGCAGTATCAGTTGGCAAAGATCGTGGGTGAAAATAATCTGCATGGGGGCAAAGAGGGTTTTGATAAAAAAATATGGGCAGTAAAACCAATATCAAGTGAGTTAGCCAAAATTCTAATGGAATTGCAGAGTAAGGATATGGAAGAAGGTTTTCCAGGGAATGTCGACGTTAGTGTCACTTTTTCGTTGACGAATGATAATGAACTTAAGATTGAGTATCAGGCGTCTACCGATGCCGATACACCTTTTACGATGACCAATCATACCTATTTCAACTTATCAGGATTTGCCGATACGGTTGAAGGCCATACGGTAAAAGTACTATCGGACAAAAAACAGGTTTGGGACGATACAGGTGCGGCCACGGGGGAGAATCTTTCAGTAGCAGGCGCCATTGACGATTTGCGGAACGGGAAATTGATCGGGGATGTGCATAAAGCTATGGGTGACGGCTTTGAGCACTTCTATCTTTTTGAGGATAAAGGATTTAGATTGGATAAAGTCGCCGAGATACGTGAGCCACAAAGCGGTCGTTCTTTGGAAATAGCAACAACGGAACCTGGAATGCTTTTTTATACAGGGAAGTACACCTCTGATGGTTTAAAACGGGAAACGGGGCAACAATATGGCAAGTACCGGGGGTTTTGCTGCGAAACGCACAGATATCCCAATGGACCGAATATATCTGGTTCGCCAAAAAGTATTTTGAGAGAGGGCGAGACATATAATGGCACCACCATATTTAAATTCAAATGGTAGAAATACAGGAAATGTCCCCTTGAGGGGTCTTTAGGGGTGTTTTTGAAAACATCATTTTAATTCCTTAAAAAGGGAAATTACTAGTTAAAAAATAAAATAAAAACCAACTAAATTATAGATTATGACTGAAGGAGTATTATGGGCAATTTTTGCCGGATTGATGTTAGGCCTTTATGCTCTGCCTGAAAAATTCACGAAAGGGTTCAAATATGAGAATACTTGGAGTTTATTTTTCCTATTGACCATGTTTGTGGTACCTATTATTGCTTCGCTTACCTTAATTGATGGTTTTGGTGAGATTTTTGGCAATATGCCAACTGATATTTGGATAAAAATGGGGCTGTCCAGTTTCCTCTGGGGTACTGGTGTAATGATGTGGAGCAAGGCCATAAACCATATTGGACTTTCTTTGGGTTTTTCCATTTTTATCGGTACAGTGATATTAATAGGATCCCTGCTGCCTTTTATTGTAGATGGATTGCCACCAAACAATGTTTTGACGGTTATTCTTTTAGGTATTTTGGTGGTACTTTTGGGTATCATTTTGAATGGTCGGGCCGGATTGACTAGAGAGAAGGATGAGGCCAAACTTCAAGAAGATAAAGAGGTGAATGCAGAAAAAGGTTCAATGACCACAGGAATCTTAATAGCAGTAATAGGAGGTCTTTTAGCAACGGGATTTAGCTATGCGAATGCTGTTGGCAGGCCCTATTTGCATGAAGCAAGTGTGGC
>CAZHJO010000632.1:0-2023 GCA_964532755.1 uncultured Maribacter sp.
TGTTAAGGTCAAATATAGAAAAAAATATAGGTTATAAAAAAAATAGTATTGTTATTGCCGCGAATAATGACGTAAAAATAGCTTTGTTGGTAATTGCATTTCACATATTGTATCTTTACAGACCTAATATGTAATATGCCTTCAATACAAGACGTAAATCCCAAGGAAAATATAATAATCAAAGGTGCGAATCTGCATAATTTGAAAAATATAGACGTTGTTATTCCCAGAAATAAGCTGGTCGTAATAACAGGGCTTTCAGGTTCGGGAAAATCTAGTTTGGCCTTCGATACTTTATATGCTGAAGGACAGCGCCGATATGTTGAAAGTTTATCTTCCTATGCCAGGCAGTTCCTGGGAAAGTTAAACAAACCCAAGGTCGATTATATCAAGGGGATTGCACCTGCTATAGCTATTGAGCAAAAAGTAAATTCTACAAATCCGCGCTCCACAGTCGGTACAACCACTGAGATATACGATTATCTAAAATTGTTATATGCGCGCATTGGTACGACTATTTCTCCTATATCTGGTGAGGAAGTTAAAAAACATACGGTCACTGATGTCATAAGGCACGTGCAGTCTTACAATGAAGGTGAGAAACTACTATTGCTTGCACCAATAGTTATTAAAGACGATCGGGACCCCTTAAAATCGCTACAACTTTTTTCGAAACAAGGTTATGCGCGAATTAAATACAAGGAAAAGGTAATTCGTATTGACGCAGCGCCTAAGGACATTTGTCGGGAATTTAACCTTGTAATTGACCGGATAATAACAAAAGACGACGAGGACTTTTATAATCGATTGGCCAACGCCATTGATTCAGCTTTTTTTGAAGGTAAGGGAGAGTGCATCATTGAGGAGCTAGCCACCAATAAGCAAATCGTTTTCAATAATAAGTTCGAAAAAGATGGAATGTCCTTTTTGGAGCCAAATGCACACCTTTTCAGTTTTAACAACCCCTATGGTGCTTGCCCCAAATGTGAAGGATATGGCGATGTTATCGGGATAGATGAAGATTTGGTGGTTCCCAACACGGCGCTTTCTGTTTTTGAAAATGCAGTTTTCCCGTGGCGTGGCGAAAGTATGGGGTGGTATCGGGATGAATTGGTAAACTCCGCTTATAAATTCGATTTCCCAATACATAAACCGTGGTTTCAGCTTACTGAGGAACAAAAACAATTGGTTTGGGACGGCAATTCACATTTTACCGGGCTTCATAGATTTTTTGGAATGCTGGAGGAGAAAAGCTACAAAATCCAAAATAGGGTAATGCTTTCGCGCTATCGTGGTAAAACCAAATGCAAGCTGTGTAGGGGCAAAAGATTACGTAAAGAAACCGACTATGTGAAAGTAGATGGCCATTCGATTTCAGATTTGGTTGAATTGCCGATCAAGAAATTGGTTGTTTTCTTCAACAAAATTTCTTTAAGGAAATATGAGCAGCAAATTGCATCCCGATTGTTGAAGGAAATTAATACTAGGTTGGATTTCCTAGAAAAAGTTGGACTTAACTACCTTACCTTAAACAGAAAATCGAACTCACTTTCAGGGGGTGAGAGTCAGCGAATAAACCTGGCGACCTCTTTAGGCAGTAGTCTTGTGGGTTCAATGTATATTTTGGACGAACCTAGTATAGGATTGCACCCCAAGGATACCGAGAACCTTATAGCCGTATTAAAGTCCTTGCGGGATTTAGGCAATACCGTTATCGTAGTAGAGCATGATGAGGATTTAATGAAGGCTGCCGATGAAGTTATTGATATAGGACCTGAAGCCGGTACCCATGGGGGTGAAGTAGTTGCCCATGGTACTTTGGCAGAAATTCTTAAATCCACGTCCCTAACAGCAGCCTATTTAAACGGAACCGAAAAAATAGTGATGCCCAGTACTAGAAGGTCTTCAAAAAACTACATCGAGATCAAAGGGGCACGAGAAAACAATCTTAAAAATATAGATGTTACTTTTCCATTGAATATGCTAACGGTAATAACGGGAGTCTCGGGGAGTGGAAAAAGTA
>CAZHJO010000633.1:0-2023 GCA_964532755.1 uncultured Maribacter sp.
CGTTACTGTAATATAATCTAGATGTCACCCTTGGCACCAATGGATCTCTTACATTAATTATATCAATGGCGCCTGCATAGGTTTCTGCTACGGTATTATAAGACACATAGGCATAATCCCCATCTACATGTACATGCGTTGCCGTAAGATTACCGCCACCACTGAAAGAAGGTGGATTAATTTGGGCGACCAAGGTTAGTGGATAATCCCCTGCTTCTTCTGCTTTGCCACTGCTAGCAGCTTTGCCGGAAATAATATCCTCCTCCGCAATATCCAATACTCCAGAGTAATCATAGACTACACTATTTTCTAGGATTTGATCGCTTTTTTCTAATTGAATTTCATCTTGGGGATCACTAAAGATGGTAGTTTCATCACTACAGGAAGCTATAAACAAGATAGCTGAGCAAAGTAGTAGGTATACTTTTTTCATTGCACTAATATGTATTAATTAGATTTGGGTTTCTAACTTAACGTCAAAATTACAAAATGAGTATATTCCTTATATCATTTTTTCGATGAAAGGTCAATAAAGAACAGGAATGGCAATGATATTTTCCATGTTTCCCAATTTTTCTCCGCCCTTAAATCAAACTATAATTTCCCCATCTTCTCCATCATAAAAAGTATAACAATAGGGACAGCAAGGAGAATGACCATCAAAGTATCAGTTACCAGTAGGTCTGGTTTAAATAATAAAGTAGTCACATAACCACCAATAGCACCCCCAAAGTGCGCTGTATGCCCAATATTGCCTAAACGTTTTTTCATTCCATAGATAGAGTATAAAAGATAGGCTATTCCCAATACATATGCCGGTAACGGAATAGGAATGAACATAATGCCCAAACGCATGTCAGGGTAAAGTAGAATAGCGGCATATAATATTCCTGTAACGGCTCCGCTTGCCCCTACCGCGCTATAGTATGGTTCATCTTTATGGAAAAACAAGGCTAAAAAGCTTCCTGCAAGAAGACTTATAAAATATATACCAACAAATTTTGTCGGGCCAAACCAGTTGATAACCACATCGGCAAAAAAGAACAAGGTGAACATGTTCATAAAAAGATGTGAAAAGTCGACATGCAAGAACCCTGAAGTAAGCATACGATCCTTTTGCCCTGCCTTGATTGCACCTATACCAAATTTATAGCGTTCAAAAAAGGAAGTATCATTGAAACCTTTCAATGAGACTAGGACATTTAACGCAATGATTGCAATAGTGGCTATATGAAGATTATACATATTTTGAAACGTTATATTTGGTGCCAAATATAGCTATATTTGCGCTTTACTAATTAACGCATGCAGTTACTTACTTTTATTTTTATTTATCCCTTATTGTGGGTAATCTCGATTTTACCACATCACCTATTTTATGGGGTTTCAAATTTCGTGTACTTCATAGTCTTTTGGGTCGTAGGCTACCGTAGAAAAGTGGTTCGCAGTAATTTAGAATTGGTATTCCCCGATAAACCCAAAATAGAGATAGACCATATTGAAAAGGAGTTTTACAAGCATATGTGCGATATGTTCTTGGAAATGGTCAAGACTATGAGCCTATCAAAAGAAGCTGTTAAAAAGAAATACCACATCACCAATATTGATGTGGTTCGCGAAATTGAAAAAAAGAAAAGTATATTATTGGTTTGTTCGCATTATGCCAATTGGGAATGGAACGTAAGCATTAATAATTATGTGGCATCCAGAGGCTATGCGGTCTACCAGAAAATCAGTAATTCCTATTTTGACAATTTGGTTAAAAAAATCCGGGCAAAATGGAACACCGTTTTGATTACACAGAAGGAGACGGTTAAAACCGTGGTACGCAATCACCAGAACAAGGTGAGTGCCATTTATGGAATGGTCAGTGATCAATCCCCTCAAGTTAAAAGAGCACAATACTGGAAGGAGTTCATGGGCGTGAAAGTCCCTATATTCAATGGTGCTGAAACCCTAGCTCAAAAACTAGATCTTGCCGTGGTCTTTCTAAAGGTCAGCAAAGTAAAACGAGGCCATTATC
>CAZHJO010000634.1:0-2023 GCA_964532755.1 uncultured Maribacter sp.
TAAAATTGTCTATTCTGTGAAAGCAGAAAAGGGAGTTGCTTTCCGTTTGATTAAATACATGGTATATCACACATCCCGAAGTGCACCGGTTTTAGAGCTTTGCGGTCGTACCGGACGAACACTGACTTCTGTGGTTAATGAGGGATTTGATTATATCGTCAAGGGCCAACAGCGCTTTATGGATGATTTTTGGACTCGTAGTGATATTGAGACAACTATACATAGGGATAGACGGACTCAGCAATGCCTCCGCTTCAACCTGTTTCATATAGTTCAGGCATCGGCCCGAGTAGAAGGTACTGGAATTGGCGCCAAAGGTTTAACGGGAGAGGCCTATGAAGGACATTATTTCTGGGATACTGAGGTATATGTCATGCCCTTTTTGATATATACAGCTCCAAGTGTAGCGAGAAACTTGCTGCGTTTCCGTTATAGCCTTCTGGATAAAGCCAGAAAGCGGGCAAAAGAAGTAAACCAGAAAGGCGCGCTCTTTCCCTGGAGAACGATTACCGGCGACGAGGCTTCAGCCTATTATGCAGCCGGGACGGCTCAATATCATATCAATGCAGACATTATGTACGCGTTGAGAAAATATGTTGAAATTACCGGCGATGAGGAGTTTCTTTTTGACTATGGCGCTGAGATGCTGATCGAAACTGCCCGATTTTGGGCTGATCTGGGTTTTTATTCAACCAATGGAAAGGATGAATTTCATATCCATGGAGTAACGGGGCCAGATGAATATACGGCTATTGTCAATAACAATGCTTTTACAAACATGATGGCTCGTGAGAATTTGCAATACGCATTGGAGAGCCTTGAATTAATGCAAAAAAAGAGACCGGAAGGTTATAAGGCCCTGGCGCATGACACAAAGCTTCAGCCGGAGGAGATTAGTGAATGGCGGAAAGCTGCGAAGCATATGTATATTCCATATGATAAAGAGAAAGGGATCCATCCGCAGGACGACGGATTTCTTAATAAGGAAATTTGGGATTTTGAAAACACTCCCAAGGATAAATATCCATTGCTATTGAATTTCCATCCCCTGGTAATCTATCGTTTCCAGGTAATTAAACAAGCAGATGTTGTTATGGCTATGTTTCTTTTAGGGCACGAGTTTTCTTGGGAGCAAAAGAAACGAAATTACGATTATTACGACCCCTTAACCACGGGAGATTCCTCATTATCCGCGAGTGTTTATAGCATTCTGGCATTTGAATTGAATTATCTCGACAGGGCTTTGGAGCTTATAAGATATGCTGCGTGGATGGACCTGGCAGATGTGGGAGGAAATGTTAAGGACGGAGCTCATATCGCTTCTATGGGTGGCACATGGATGGCCATCATATACGGATTGGCAGGTTTGCGTGATTATGGGGGCCGGATTTCATTCAATCCGAAAAGCTTGCCGCAAATTGAAGAGGTCCGATTCCCTTTAACCGTACGTGGACAAATGTTTGAAGTTAACATCGGGAATGATTCCGTGAAATATTCGCTTAAAAAAGGGAACGGCCTAACCATTTATCATGGCGACCAGGAGATTAAGTTGTCCAAACATCAACCACACAAGGTAATGAAACTGGTTAACAAAGTGTAAGATAAATTCATTAATACTCAAATCAAACTCGCTTCAACAGTTCAAAAATCAGAGGAGAAAAGTAATCTTAGAAGAAAATATTGAATGCAGTCGTTTTCAAAAAAAATGATAGCTACCGGAATGTTCGAACGCCTGCCCGAATTGCAGAAGAGTATACCAGGACAAAATCCTTATCAGTATTGGGTTAAGACAGCTTTATAATCTATTGTATTAGGCTAGTTATCAATAAGAAATTATTGCAATTCAACCTGTAATTTTGAAATTTTACATTTAGAGTTTCATGTTTTGGAGAAAAACAGGGTTCGAGGGTGCTAGCCCGTGATTTTCTATTTGCAATTCAAGCGTCAAAAACCACCCAATCGTCCATATAGTCTAACATCATACTTTCTCCAGAACCATGGCAATACCTTGTCCAACACCAAT
>CAZHJO010000635.1:0-2011 GCA_964532755.1 uncultured Maribacter sp.
GTATTGATGACCAACAACCTTTGATAGTCCCCATTATGTTTTAAATACTTTTTATTTATGACACTCACAAAGTCGATCAATTCCAGAGAATCTTTATAACTGCTATTGAAAAGGTAAACCCTTGCACTACTTTCAAGCAATTTTCTTGCCATTCTTGTTGCTATACCATCTTTAGATTTTTTTACATCTACTAAAACACCTTTTCCATTATTGGTTAAAACATAAAATACAGCATGCTTCAGCGTACTATCCTTAACCTTTAAAGAAGCCAACTGCCCTTCAAAAATTGGTGTTTCCTTAGCATCTGGCATTACTACTTTCGTCCCCCTTCTTTTAAATGAATCTGGTGCATCAGGAATTATATATTCTTGCCCAACAATCAAATGGCTCCCGTTCTTGATTTTATCTTCGTTCAATTCAAGAAATTTAGCATAATACCTTACAATATCGATGCCCTCATTCCTTAGTATCGAGAAAATTCCGTCTCCCTCATTGGCAACAACTGTTTGTAATGAATTTTGGGCACGTGCAATATTTAAGAAAAGTAAAGTAAATAGGACGAGTAAAGAAATCTTGGATAGCGTCACTTATATAATCGTTTATACAAAGTTTATCAAAAATACTGACCAATTCCAAATACAATTCCGCGCGAAGGATTTTTTGTGATGCCATGGCCATAGTCAATCCTAAAAATTGCATTGAAAATTCGTTTATGTATAAATCGCAGCCCCACCCCTGGATAGATTCTTAGGTTCTCTTCATCTCCAAAATCGCTTAAATCTCCTCCAGGATTTCGCCAAGACCCGCCGTCGATAAACAAGTTACTCTGCAAAACAAACCAATCCTTATCAATTATAGTATGCCTATACTCAGTATTGAAGACAATGGCAGCAGTGCCGCGGTCAATAGTATTGCCCACCCCTCGAATATTCAGATTATTATCGACAGAAAAAGGTGCAAATGGGGTCTCCATATTACTGGCGAGTCCTAATCTCAAACGATTGGCCCAATTGCCTTTATTACCAGTACGTTTGTAAAAGACAAAATCATTGAACCCAATTAAAAATTCGGGAAGATTTTCATCTGTACTACCTACATATTGAAAATTCAGGGTGCTCTTAAAACCGTTTAAATAAAAATAATAATATTCAATATCCTCATAACTATATATTAATTTGAACAAATGCTTATCAACATTCAATGCTTGTGGAATATCGGCCTGGGTGGCCCCGGAAAGATATTGATAATCCTCTGTGAAGATACTGAACCCCAATTCGACCCTATTCTTGAAATTTAGCTCATAGAGGCCCATTACTTCGAAACCCATATTTCGATACTTGTAGTCTGCATTTGTGTTATTGAAAAATACAGGTTCCTGGGTTGCAAAATCATTATAACTCAAAGACAGGCCCACCTTGTTGGAAAACAAATAAGGAGCCCTTAGATTAAGGCCGTATGAATGGAAAACATCATATTGATAAAACCCGCCAAGAGTGATATTCTTTCCAAGAAGATTAAATTCCTGAAGGCCAATTCTAAATGCAAAATCGTCATTTGAGGAACTGAACAAATTAGCAAAGGGTATTAAAGTGAAGTTTTCCTCTATAGTGAAAACCACATCATAACCTCTATTGTTGGTTTCATAAGTTTGAAAATAGGCGTGTGAAACGGAAGGGAGCCTTTTAAGACGGATTACATCTTCGTTCAATTGAAGTGAATCCAAAGCCGATCCTGCCTTGGTATTTATCAATTTTTTGATGAACGATACTTTGATTCTTTTGGTACCCTTGAACTTTACATCTACAATAGTGGGTGTTTGGGAAAAACCTAATGCAAATATAAATAATACAACAAGAGACAAATACGTCTTAAACATAGCAGAATAAAAGATTCTTATCGTCCCAAAGATAAGTTTTAGATATTACAAAAGGATCACGAAGCAAATGTTACAAGTCTATTTTAATTCAAATTCAATAATAGAAAATTGGTTGACCCAGTTATCTTCACTTAC
>CAZHJO010000636.1:0-1998 GCA_964532755.1 uncultured Maribacter sp.
TATGCAAGTTACAGGCTTGGAATTGTTTTACAGAAAAGGATATTACAATACCAGCGTAGATGACATTTTAAAAGAACTTTCACTTTCAAAAGGTGCCTTCTATTATCATTTTGATTCTAAGGAAGATTTCTTCACCCAAATTATCGAAAACTTATTGGTACGTAGAGTTTACAGTATGCTTATAGAGCCAATTGAAGGCCATGACAATGCTCTTGAACTAATTACCAATTGTTTTGAAAATGCCTTGGAAACAGCGGTTCACAATGAGCTAGACTTTGGATTTGTTCTCAACAATTTCATTAATGAGTTTAACGGAAGAAATGAGAATATTATGAAACATTTGAATGATATTCTAAAAATATGGGAAGTCAATCTGGTTTCTGCCATTCAAAAAGGAAAATTCAACGGACATATTGATAGACATGTTGATGCTGAGGGTGTTGCGCTTTACTTAATGAGCTCATATATTGGTGTCCGTACACTCATGGTCGAAAATTCACCAAGTGCACGAAAGTATCGCTTTATGACACAGCTTAAGCATTATTTTAAATCTATAGAGGTAAAACAATCAGCATTTTAATCGAAATTTTATTTCTTATTCAATAGCAGATTTACTTTATCCAAGACAGCATTGGGATCAATAGTCTCCATTACATTTTCGTAGCCTTTCGGATATTTGTTCCCATAAATTGATGTTGGGATTGCCGGATAAACACTTCGGTCTGATAATAAGGCATTTTTAGAATCTTGCCCATATGGGAAAAACCCGGTATACGGATGGGTTACTCCCCATAATGTAATGGTAGGAATGCCAAACATGGCTGCCAAGTGTGCATTTCCACTGTCCATTGAGAGCATTAAATCAAGGTTTGAGATCAGGGCCAATTCGTCATCAAACGATAATTTGCCAACGATATTGACGCAATCTTTATGTCTATCTTCCCAATTTTTAAGAATTTCCATTTCATAAGTACCCCCACCAAACAGAAATATTTTATACTTATTGGTATTATTTAATCGTTGAACCACCATTTGCATTAAATCCAAGGGATACATTTTACTGGAAAATGCCGCAAACGGAGCGATGCCCAACCATTTTCTAGAGTCATTACCAACGATTTCCAATATTGTGACAGGCCGTTCTTTTTTCTTTATGAACTTGGCCTCAGGTAGTGAAAATGGATAACCCAATTTGGCAAAAACATCAACATATCGCTGGTGTGTAGTTTTCAGTGGGGTGAATACCTTGTTTTTTCCCCTGGTCAAAGCTTTTTTATCGCTCCTCCCTTTATCAATCTGGACAAAAGGGATTCCGTTCAAACTAAAAAATTGCTTTAATACATTACTTCGAAGGACATTATGTAAATCCGCAACGGCATTTAACTGTAACGTTTTAAGTTCATTGTACAGTTTCCAAAGTCCATTAATACCACTATGATGCCCCTTTACATCCGCAACATGAATAGATACGTCATCCAATACATCAAAAATGGGTTTAAAAGATTTTTTGGTAAGCACAGTGATCTTAAGATTCGGATACGAATCTAAAAGCGATTTTAATACCGGAACGGTCATGGCTACATCCCCCATGGCAGATAAACGAATTACCAAAAGGTGTTTTTTGTTACCCATTCTCAATCCTAAATTTTACTTCTGACCGCGAAGAACTGGGTTCAGTTCATCATCATTGTACATCTTCATTTGTTTATAGACCTTCATATACTTGGTCCCGACTTCAATAGCACCCAGTAATTGATCTATTGCCGTAGATAAATCCATTCTTTGTTCAAGAAGTACATTTAATTTTTGCTGGCATTTTTGTAAGTGCTCTTGGGAAGCATTCTTACGGTCCGCCTCTTCTTGCATGTGATATATTTTGAGCGCCAAAATAGACAAGCGGTCCAAGGCCCAGGCGGGACTTTCGGTATTTATAGTCGCATTGCGCTTTATTTTTACCGATTGGTATTTATTAAGGAAATAACTGTCTATGAACTCCAC
>CAZHJO010000637.1:0-1994 GCA_964532755.1 uncultured Maribacter sp.
TCCGGATACTTTTCATTAATGCGTTTTCTCAATTCTTTTGATAGTTGTATCAGTTTTGTAGCTGAAAAATCATGCATGCCGGAATAATTCTTCTGAGGATCGATAATTGCATAAAAATTACCTCCGTAAGCAACATCAAATACCAATTCACCTAATTCAGGACACTGAATACTGAGTTCCGTAGCGGCCAAATAACTCTTGACATTGACTAATTTCACCCATTCCACTTTATCCTTAGGTTGCGCGTATTCAATCTCAACCAATCCTGCCGGTGTTTCAAGACGTACATGTCCCTTTACTTTCGGGTGTATAAGCCTGTTCTCAATTCCTATAGTAATAGTACCTATCGTCCCATGCCCGCACATAGGCAAGCATCCGCTAGTCTCTATAAACAATACCCCAATATCATTTGCTGGGTTGCTCGGTGGATATAAGATACTACCACTCATCATATCATGCCCCCTAGGCTCAAACATCAATCCGGTACGGATCCAGTCATATTCTTTCAGAAAGTGTAGTCTTTTCTCGCTCATAGAACTCCCTTTTAAAGGAGGTCCGCCAGAGACTACCAAACGAACAGGATTACCACAGGTATGGCCATCAATACATTCAAATGTTGGTACGGACATTTGTTTTAAACTTTTGATTTTGTCATTTCACCATTTATCAATCTTTCAATTTGTAATGGGTTTTCATCTTTTAAAGCCTCAGGTAACAACCCATTTGGCCAATTTTGATAGCTGATAGGTCGTACCCAGCGATCAATGGCATGAATACCTACTGCAGTAAAGCGACTGTCTGTCGAAGCTGGGTATGGCCCCCCATGTTGCATTGACGGGCAAACTTCTACCCCGGTTGGAACGCCATTAAAAATCAGTCGACCAACCTTTGTTTGTAAGGTACTGATAAGCGCCCCATACTCTCGAATCTCATTATTTTCAGAAATTATGGTCCCTGTCAGCTGACCATCAATACACTTGACCGCTCTCTTAAGTTCTTCCTTATCTTCACAGGTAACAATCATAGAAAATGGACCAAAGACCTCTTGATGTAGTTCAGGGTTTGAAATAAATTTAGCCCCAGTAACTCGAACAATAGCTTGATCGGCAAAATTAGGTGCCGTACGCTCTTCATAAGTTGCTACGACTTGAAGTCCCTCTTGTTGAAACATTTTATCCTTATGGCTATCATACTTGACCTTAATTGACGGATTCAGCATACATGAGGGTTCTATCTTTACGATTTCTTTAGCAAGAATGTCTACAAACCCTTCCAATCCTTCACTTTCAATTGCAAATAACAAACCAGGATTGGTACAAAACTGACCCGTACCCAAGGTAACGGAAGAAGCATAGGTCTTGGCCCAATCTGCGCCTTTGGTTTTTAAGGCATGTGGAAGTAATATCACTGGATTGACACTGCCCATTTCTGCAAAAACAGGTATAGGAATGTCACGTTGTGAAGCTATATCAAACAGTGCTCTTCCGCCAACAATACTTCCCGTAAAACCAACTGCCTTGGCCAATGGATGTTTTACCAATTGAATACCCACTTCAATACCACTGCTATTCAAATTAGAAAACACGCCGTTTGGTATATTTAATTTTTTTGCTGCACTAAGTATAGCTTGGGCCACCAGCTCTCCGGTACCTGCATGCATAGGGTGACTCTTTACCACTACTGGGCAACCGGCGGCCAGCGCACTTGCAGTATCCCCACCTGCAGTAGAATATGCCAAAGGAAAATTACTTGCTCCAAAGACCACAACAGGACCCAATGGAACCATCATTTTACGTAAGTCTGGTTTGGACATTGGTTTTCTTTCTGGCAATGCAGTATCAATACTTGCTTTCACCCATGAGCCATCATCAACTAGCTTTGCAAAAGAACGTAATTGCCCCACAGTTCTGCCTCGTTCTCCCTTTGCCCTTCCCTCTGGCAAACCCGTTTCGGTACAATAGGTAGTAATCAACTCGTCTCCCAAGGCCTCTATC
>CAZHJO010000638.1:0-1991 GCA_964532755.1 uncultured Maribacter sp.
TGAATGATCTATCATTATTTGGGAATATAAACTTAAAATGCGCCGCTATTTCTGTAGGAGTTACCTCCGCAACCACATCATAATCAGCCAAATACACACTGTAAAAATCGGGTCTGACAGTTTCCGCTTTGTGTGAAAAATAAGATTCACGTTCATCTTCCTCATACTTTAGGTCCCCGGTAATGGCCATTAACGAAAATGCAGCATAATCATTTATCCAAGGACTAGGTTGATGGGTCTGCTTTATTCCCCTAATTTTTTTATCATGGTATTTGTAGGTCCACCCATCACCCATTTTTGAGGTCATCGGGGTCCAAAAATTCATGCCCCACGGGGTGGCTATAGCAGGATATGTATTTCCGTTGGAAAGACTAAAATCGGAATCGGTACCCATTAGGGGGTTTACATAGGATAAAAGATCTCTCTTTTCAACCTTGTTCTCAGCGGTTCCTGTATCGCTTCTACTTTCCCCTGTACAGGAAGAAAACAACACGGTCAATCCTAGCAGCAAAATTACATTTTCAAGCCAACTTGTATTTCTTGTTCTCTCACTCTTGTCACATATTAACCTGTATTGTCTGCAGTCGGTCATAAGGATTTTTCTAGAAAGTTGGCCATGAAATTTGTGTTTTCTGCTCATATTTCTTTTAATCGTTCTGTTTGTTTATGGTCTCTTCACAATTGGTTTGATGCACGTACTATTATGCTATAATATTGGTAAACCCGTTTGAAGGATTCTTATATGATCATCATATCCAATTATTCGGATACTTTGCGTTTGTTGATCCAGATATATAGCATTATGAACAATACGACCAATAATGCAGGGAGCACGGACATGTTACGAAGTGTACTAGCAGGACCGGCAGTTTCAATGGATTTTCCCATTATTGGAAGAATCATTGATGTTGCTACGAAACCTGCTCCCCCCAGAATAGACATTCCCAGAGCACCACTTTTAGGTACATATTCCGAGGTTACCCCGATCATTGTGGGCCAGAAATAACAAACACCAATAGCGAAGACTGCAGAAGAAGCAAGGGTCATAACCGGTCCGCTCGAGATACTTAACAGTAACAATCCGGCTACTGAGAATATGGCTGAACCTAGTAATACCCCTGTGGGATTTAGGCGGTGGATCAACCCCCCAGCAAAATAACGTCCCACGGCCATAATTCCTGTAACGACTGCGAGAATAATCATGGGATGAATTCCATTCTCCGCCAGCAATGCATTAATCCATTGCGTAGTTCCCAATTCTGTTGAAGCTGTGAGCAACATGCAGAAAAAGATAAACGGGAACAACAAACTCATTTTATTGGCGGCTTTGCCTTCAATAATAATCAATACAGCAATGATAGCTACAATAATCAAGGGCAGTGAGTAGCTCGAAGTAACCATTGCTGCCACATTTTGATTGGTTGCCACCAGAATCATAAAAATTACCGCCAACGTTATCGTATATGGTGCTCCAACATTTCTCATCATTTCCTTATAAGTAACTCCGGTCGCAACTCTTTCCGTTTCGGGGATTTCCTGTCGAAAAAACAGGAATCCGTACAGTACCAAAGGAATAAACAATAGGCCGACCAATACCTGCCATGGCAGGTTCATCTGGTCCATTACCAAGGCTGCAAGTAAACTTCCAATGACGATTCCGCCGGGGAACCAAACATGGAAACGGTTTAACATTTTTGTTTTCTTATCCGGAAAAATCGTAGCTACCAGCGGATTGCACGCCGCCTCTACACTACCGTTACCCAAACCAATAAATACATTGGCGGTAAACAAAGTAGTGTAGTCCTTGGCCATAAGTAAAGCAACAATACCGACTAAATGTAGCGCAAATGCGAGCCATACGATTGTCTTGGTTTTAACGATATCGATAATATATCCACCAGCGAACATTGCCACTGCAAAACCCCAGAATGCCGGCCCGAAAGCGCGGCCCACTTGTTCCTTCGTTAGTCCATAATCATCGGTAAACACTC
>CAZHJO010000639.1:0-1990 GCA_964532755.1 uncultured Maribacter sp.
CCAACTTTTTTTATCCATTTGTCTAAAATAAGGATGTAGAGCATATCTGTAATTATTAGGTAGTTTTGAAAACTCCAAAATATGTTCCTTTAAGATCTTTTTGTCATTTTCTAAATTGGTTGGGAGTGTTCCATCACCTTCAACCTGACCAAATCCTTTAGGAGTAGGGATTGGCTTATTTGACTTTGCAAGGGAATTAATCGATTTTGGGTCTACCACCCCATATTCAAAGGCTTTTTTTGAACCATTGGCCAAACGAAAGAAGTCAGTACAATGGCAGATCATTTGATTTACATTCATCACACCGAACAGCGGTTTATGTTCTGAACCCAGTATATCAATTCTCTTAAAAAAATGTACTATTTGTTCTTCACTCACTCGATATTGATTTGTTGGAATTTGATGGTTGTATTTTAGATTTTCCTTTCAGCTCTCCCAATCTGTATGAAAAACACCTTCCATGTCTATTCTTTCATAGGTGTGTGAGCCAAAATAATCGCGTTGGGCCTGTATCAAATTCAAGGGTAATGCATTCGATGTGAAAGCATCAAAATAAGTCAATGAATTGGTAAGTCCCGGTAAAGGAATACCATTTCTTATTGCAATCGATATTATTTTTCTAGCGGACGGTGAAGTAGATTCAATCTTATCTATGAAAGAAGTGTCCAATAGCAGATGTGGAAGCTTTTTACTGTTTGAGTAAGCCGTTGCAATATCTTCCAGAAGTCCGGCCCTAATAATACAACCAGCCCGCCAAATCTTCGCTATGATGCTTAATTCCAATGCATAACCATATTCTTTGGAGGCCTCGGTTAATTGATGAAATCCCTGGGCATAGGTCGTGATAAAACCGAAATACAGGGCTTCCTCGGCCAATTTTTCGAGTTCATTTTTACTGATTTTATCAATATCTTGACTTTTATATACTGCAAAGGCCTTCTCTCGAACTTCTTTCATTGCTGAAACTTCACGCATACTTACCGCTATATCGATGGAAGGTATGGGAATTCCTAAATCCATCGCATTCTGTGACGTCCATTTCCCGGTTCCTTTTTGTTTGGCTTTGTCCAATATTTTATCAACCAAATAACCAGCTGTATGTGTATCTTCCTTCTTTAGAATTTCAGAGGTGATTTGCACAAGATAGGATTGCAATCTTCCTTGGTTCCATTTTTTAAAAATTTCATGTAGCTCTGTATTATTGAAACCACCCAATTTTTTTAGGATATCATAGATTTCCGAAGTCAACTGCATTAATCCGTATTCAATGCCATTATGCACCATTTTCACATAATTTCCAGCAGACTTAGGACCCAAATAAGCCACACAGGGCACTCCCTCGAATTTGGCCGCCACGGCTTCAAAAATAGGCTGTACTTCCTTATATGCCTCTTTAGAACCTCCTGGCATTATGCTTGGCCCATGTCGAGCGCCTTTGGCACCCCCTGAAACTCCAGCGCCAAAAAAATTAATGCCTTTGGACTTTAAGTATTCTTCTCTTCTATTTGTATCGGCAAAAAAAGAGTTCCCGCCATCAATTAGTATATCTCCATCATCCAAATAGGGTAGAAGGCTTTCAATTACCGTGTCTACAATATTCCCAGCAGGTACTAATAGCATTATTTTCCGTGGAGCGGACAATGAATTTACAAAAGTTTGTACATTGTTGGACGCATTTATATTACTCACATTACCACTTTCTGCCAAAAGCGATTTTACCTTGGCTTCATCCAGGTCGTGACCAATGGCCGTAAAACCATGGCCAGCGACATTCAATATGAAATTACGCCCCATGACCCCTAAACCGACCAACCCAAAATCATATGTGATTTCATCCATAAGTCCTTTTTCTAATTCTTAAAGTCGATTTTTACATTTTCACCCCTTAATCGCTCCAAATGATCTTCAGCCTTGAATTTTGAAGCCTTGAATTTTGAGCTGCGTTTTATTGCTTGATCCTTACGTCGCATACTTCTAGAGCAACGTCTTA
>CAZHJO010000640.1:0-1989 GCA_964532755.1 uncultured Maribacter sp.
TGATTCTATTTATCCCTCAGCCTCCTATTTGCAGAACGACATTAAAAAAATTATGGAAAGTTTAAAGTGGAAATAATAAACTTTCTTCAGACACTATTATTCTTTACCTAATATTCTTTCAGCATTCTCAATGCTACTATAGATTTGTTCTCTCAATGCTTTGACTTTTTCTTCTTCCTCATCTAACCAAATTTGTTTTTGTTCTGTCAAAGCCTTCCCATTTAAGATTTCATCGGAGTCAAATCGGTTACCAAAACCCTGCATCCAATCCATCATGGCTTTATGTGCATCTTGCAATCCTCTTCTTGCAGCCTTGTATTGCAATCCGATTTCGGTACTATCTTCCTTGCTACTTAATTCGCCAACCATGCTACCCATTGAACTCATCTTGGGCATTACCTCGTCATGTATGGCCAAGACCATTTTCATTTGCTCATTAGATGCCTTAGCAGCTTCTTTTTTTTCATCTTTACACGAGATGTTGGTAATCAATACCACAAGGGCTAAAATGCCAAGTAATTTTTTCATTCTGTTGTTTTTGTATTAGTAGTTTTATTCTTCATGGTGTAGATATATTCCTAGACCTTGGTATTTGTGATTGTATTTTGAACTCTATTTGATGAGCGCATTGAAAGATCAAAGATGATAGAGCTTGTACAGATCCATATGTGACCGCCGAAACGTTCAAACCATTCATTTCAACCGAATTAGCTAGTACCTTTGGCTTACACATCTTGTGCCTATCAAAAAAACACTAGGAAAATAATTGCCTTATGCTTTAAATGATCGCTATTCAAAATTACAGAATACTTTAAAAAGAAATGATCATTGTTTCTATATTTCCTTCATTCTCATATTAATTGGCACCAATTCAACCTAAAATGCCACTTTTGCAAAAACTATTGAATTGAACGCGTATAATAAAAAATGGATTTACCTCATTATACTTTCATTGGTGTGGGGTTCTTCATTTATATTGATAAAAAAGGCATTATTAGGGCTTACTGCCCTGCAGTTGGGCAGTTTACGCATTGTATTTGCATCAACACTTCTACTTGTTTTCGGATATCGAAGTCTAAGAGGATTGTCTTTGACTGACTGGAAATGGATTTTCTTGGCAGGACTTCTTAGCTCATTTTTCCCTCCGTTTTTATTTGCATTGGCACAGACTGAACTCGATAGTGGTGTTACATCCATATTCAATTCCGTGGTTCCACTTTTTACTACTATTGTAGGCCTTGTACTGTTCGGTGCCATAATCACAAAAAGACAGATCGCTGGGGTTTTCATTGGATTATTTGGAACTTTGGCCCTGATAGTAACCGGAATGGAATTTGATCCCGATCAAAATTATTGGTATTCCATTTTTATCTTGTTATCCGCCCTTGGTTATGCCTTGAATATAAATATCATTAAAAAGCATTTGGCACACTTGAGTCCGTTGACAGTGACCACAGGTAGTTTTGCCGTAGCATTTATACCAGCTATGGTCATTGTATTCTATTCCGGCTTTTTCAATGTGGTTGGTAGTGATATGCAAATGCAGACTGCGTTATGGTACTTATTGGCACTTGCTTTTCTGGGGACTGCTATTGCCAATATTTATTTTAACAAATTGATACATTTATCAAATCCTGTTTTTGCCGCTTCCGTCACCTATACTATTCCTATTGTTGCAGTATTCTGGGGCATTTGGGATGGTGAGACCATTAATCTTTATCAATTAATAGGTGGTGTGATCATACTTTTTGGAGTGTATTTGGTAAACCGAAAAAATAGGCCATCATTCTAGAATGATGGCCTATTACATTATTGAACAATGGTTTATCTATTCAAAATCAACATCGGAAACCCCTTCGTTAACCTTGATTTCCTTAACTACATAATCGATTTTTTGTGGCCCCATGGTTTGGGTGAACAGGAATGGGAATTTTATACCGGCAACTTCTTTATATTCATTGTAATCAATGGTGGTATTCATCTGTTGCC
>CAZHJO010000641.1:0-1982 GCA_964532755.1 uncultured Maribacter sp.
ATATGGACATGTAGACAAAAAATCAAATACAGAAATAAATGGTTATGCCTTGATGGCTAGAACCATTCGAAGACCTAAAGATACCTTTGTATATTTTCATATTGAATTGAAAGAGGCTTTCAAAAACATGCATTCATGGAAAGATGGAAAATTGTTAGGGGAGACAGAAACCTTTGACGGGGAGAACGGAGGTATTTATTTGACCTTGAATGATAGTGCTGAACCAGTGTTAATGAAGGTTGGCATTTCATATGTAAGTGCTGAGCAGGCTAAACTGAATATTGATGCAGAATTGAACCATTGGGATTTTGATAAGGTTATTACCGAATCAAGAAATGAATGGAACGACATGTTGGGGCGTATCGAAGTTTCAGGAAATACAGAAATACAGCAACGTAGATTTTATACCGATTTATGGAAGTCACTTCAAGGTCGACGAATAATCAGTGATGCCAACGGCAAGTACACAGACATGACAGGGGATAAACCTCAAGTGAGGCAAATTCCCCAGGAAGAAAACGGAAAACCCAAATTCAATCATTTCAATTCAGATTCCTTTTGGGGAGCGCAATGGACCATTACAACCTTGTGGGGCTTGGTCTATCCTGAAATTGCCGAGCAGTTTGTCAATTCCATGCTATTGATGTACAATGATGGGGGATTTATCCCAAGAGGCCCTTCAGGTGGCAACTACACCCACGTAATGACCGGGGCCTCAGCTACTCCTTTTATTGTCGGAACCTATATGAAAGGAATTGACGGTTTTGATATTAAAAAAGCCTATGAAGGAATGAAAAAAAACCATTTATTAGGTGGTACTATGGGAAAGTCCGGGTATGAGCACAAAACCAAAAAAGGCGGTGGTTTAGCGTATTATATTGAAAAAGGCTATGTGCCTTATCCGTTGGGGAAAAGATATGGTGGACATCAAGAAGGTGCCGGTCAAACCTTGGAATATGCGTATCAGGATTGGTGTTTGGCCCAGATGGCAAAAGCTTTGGGAAAAAAGGAAGATTATAAGTTGTTCAAGTCGCGATCAAATAATTGGAAAAATGTATTTGATTCTGAGACCAAATGGATGCGACCTAAAGATCATAAAGGAAATTGGCAAACTCCCTTTGATCCTTATGAAATAAAAACAGGATTTGTAGAGGCCAGTGCCGCTCAGGCTAGTTGGTATGTCCCTCAGGATCTTAAAGGGCTTGCCAAATTAATGGGAGGAAATGAAGCTGCGGCCAATAAGCTGAACACTTCTTTTGAAACTGCCGCCAAGCTGGATTTCACCTCTGGGAAATCACATGCAATGGAGTTGGATGAACAGTATAGGAAAATACCTATCAATTATGGAAATCAACCCTCCATAGCAACCGCTTTTGTATTCAATCACATTGATAAACCCTGGCTTACCCAATTTTGGTCTAGGGAAGTAGTGAACAAGGTATTTGGGCATCTGTCACCCAAGCTTGGATTTAGTGGAGACGAAGATCAAGGGTTGATGGGTTCCCTGTCTGTCTTAATGAAAATGGGGCTGTTCGAAATGAGGTCAGGTGCTGAAATTGAACCTAAGGTAGATATCGGCAGTCCAATTTTTGATAAGATTACCATTCATTTAAATAGTGCCTATTATGGAGGTAATACTATTGAGATAATCGCCTCGGACAATAGCGATACCAACAGATATATTCAAGAAGCTCAATGGAATGGCATTACATTACAAAAGCCAGAAATCAATCACGGGGATTTGTCCAAAGGGGGAGTCTTGAAATTGGAGATGGGCGATACTCCCAACAAAGAATAGCCACTTTTTGAACTATATGATATCATATGAAAATATGGATTAAGATAGAGGAATCGAACAGAGATATCTTATACTTCGAGAATAGGACATAAATTTGGCTTTCTAACTTTGTTGTTGTTTTGCTTTAAGATGTATTAAGTTGATAAAAACAGAAAAGAGAAATATTTCTTAATTCAATGCCGAG
>CAZHJO010000642.1:0-1973 GCA_964532755.1 uncultured Maribacter sp.
ACTCAAAATCGCCATATACTTCCTTGGTAACAATATCGCCACCCGCCGCAGATTCGGCCCCACCTGATGGCAGGACAGTTAATACCCCATCTGAAATTTCCCAACCATTTTCAGGGAATTCATCCAAACGAGCGCCACGCCAACCCTCAGTGGTTTCGCCATCCCATAGCATTTTCCATCCATTTTTAATTTCATCAACTGCTACCTTATTGGTCGTAACTATAGGTTTTAGTGGTGTTGTCATTGCATATTTTGAAAGACTATCTGTTAGGATCTTAATATTTTTCCAAACAATCTCAGTACCTTCTTTTTTATCCTTACCGATACTGTGCACTTGCAATCCAATAAATCCGCTTGCTGTTTTGTCGTCAATCAAATGAGCCGCAGGGATTCCGTTTATCCATGTTTTTAAGGTATCTCCTATGGCTTCAATGCGGTAATGATTCCAATCATTTTGTTTGAAGGCTTTTTGTGCTTCGGGATTATCACTAAGATTGTTCAACCATCCTCTTCTTCCTTCATCATAAATCCCTGCACTCCATGCTCTATCTGATGGGTCTATCTCAATTTGGTATCCATGAACCCTTCCATCCCTATAATAAGGATAACTATTACTACGGATTTGAATACCTGAATTCATTGTTGAATCAACTAGGTATTCCAGTTCTAAAATAAAATCACCATACATTTTATTCGAGGTCATAAACGAATTGGGTGTATTTCTTAAGGTACTTCCGACAATAGTACCTTCTCGAACAATATAGTTGGCTTCCCCACCTTTTTGCGTCCATCCTTCAAGGGTTTTTCCGTCAAAGATCTCCACCCAAGGCGTGTTGTCTTTCTTTGTCTCCGAACAGCCAAAGAAAATTAGTACAATAAGTAGGTAATGAAGATTGAAAAAATTGGTTTCTGAGCTTTTCATAATTAAGTGATGATTAAGCTAATAAAGATAATCCCTTAACTTTATAAATAAAAAAAAGCGACCATTTAAAGTCGCTTTTGTCCTTTTTGTTATAAAAACAATCGCTTATTAATGTCCACTCTTTTTCAATAATTCTGGGTGTTTGTCTTTAAACCTATTATATCTGGGGATGGATATGTTAATGATATATGGATTGTTTGGATTCCGTCGTTCGTAATCCTGGTGGTAGTCCTCAGCATCATAAAACCTGACGAACTTTTCCACTTGGGTTACAATTGGACTATTATATACTTGATCTTTATTAAGTTGTGCCATATAATTCTCAATAATATTTTTCTCGGAATCATTGGAATAAAAGGCTATGGATCGATACTGCGCTCCATGATCCGGGCCTTGTCTATTCGGAGTCGTAGGGTCATGCGAGGCAAAGAATACTTTTACCAAAGTTTGAAAATCGATCTCATTTGGGTCATAGTACACCTTTACCGCTTCGGCATGAGTGGTTAAACCACGGCCCACTTGCTCATAGGTTGGATTGTCCTCTGTGCCTCCCGAATACCCTGAGATTACTTCTTTAACACCAATGATATCTTCATAAATGGCTTCAACACACCAAAAACATCCACTGGCAAAATAGGCCACTTCATATTTTTGTAAATCCTCTTTCGACAGATCTATCTTTTCTTGATTATGGATTTCCGGACTTGTACGGTTCCTTTTTTTTGTGTTTGATTCACAATGGGTGGAGAACAATATGGATACTGCTAAAAGGACAATTCTAAATAGTTTCATTTTTTTATTTTAAATGTAGGTAGTGAATATACATTTCCACTTACAGTTGTTGACGTTAAAATATGTTAATTCTGCTGTTGCTATTCGAAATTCTTGTTTTGGTGATGAATTCCAAATATGAAAGACATTATTGTTTTAGATATAAAGTTAAGGAAGTAACAAAATATGTATACCAAGAACTAGCTATTTCCACAAGTAAATGGTCTGAATTCACACTTTTGTACCACTCATCACCTTCATTTATCCCGATAAAATGCAC
>CAZHJO010000643.1:0-1973 GCA_964532755.1 uncultured Maribacter sp.
TTGTGCTGATCGACCAAAGGGATGCCCGTAAGAAAATGCGGATTATCGATAGAATCAGCCGGGCGGTGTTCGGAAAAACGGAATATTTTAATTAAATTTTACTTTTCTTATTAACGTCAAATAGTATAAAATTACTGAGAGATTAATGACCTTCTCTTTTTAAATTTGGAGCCAAATAAAACACTTTTTTTGTGTCACTAATCAGTAGCAGGCTTAACTCGTTGAGAATTGGATATTTTGTTTTTTTTTGCCAAAATATGGTCTATAAATAAATACTCGATTCTCAGCGGGTTAAAATTTTCAAAAGCAACCCTTATCAACAATTTGGCTGTTTTTGTGCCTGATAACTTAGTGGATAACTTGTTGTAGATTAATCTCAAAGGACATTTCTTTGCGATATGCCAAGTGAGATAGAAAATTTACGAAATACGGTAATTGAACTTATTCGGAAGGTAGACACCCTAACGTGTGAGAATGAATCACTAAAAAAACGGTTGTCTAAATACGAAACTCCTAAAAACAGCAACAATAGTTCTATCCCACCTTCCAAAGATGAAAACCGACCAAAACGCAAAAGTCTCCGTGAAAAAAGCGGACTAAAACCAGGGGGACAAAAAGGGAGAAAAGGCAATACTCTAAAAATGGTTGAAACACCTGATTTTATCAAGGACTATCACCCTGCGTACTGTAGCTGCTGTGGAAGTAGCGTAGCGGATGTTCGGTCTGTGTTATCAGGAAAAAGACAAGTTTACGACATTCCACCAATTGAAATAAAAGTTACAGAGCACCGTGTTTATGAACGTATGTGTTCTTGCGGCCATAATACCAAGGCATCTTGGCCTTCAGGAGTAGAAACTCCCGTAAGTTATGGTAGCAATATTGCAAGCCTCATAGCTTATTTTCATACAAGACAATACATCCCATTTAAACGTATGCAGGAGATTTTCTCTGACATATTTCATGCACCCATTAGTGAAGGCGGCATACATTATCTCTTGGAGAAACTTGCAGGCAAAGCTGCTCCTGCATATCAAATGATAAAAAATAAGCTGCTGTCAACAAAGCTTGCCGTTGGCAGTGATGAAACGGGACTAAAGGTAAATGGGGATAAGCACTGGGGGTGGACGTGGCAAACAGCCGAAGCCACCTTTATTACAATAACTAACAACCGCGGCCAGAAAAGTATTGACGCTACATTTAGAAATGGCTTTAAAAATGCAGCACTTGTACACGATTGTTGGGCAAGCCATTTTAACACAGGTGCTTTAACCCATCAAATTTGCATAGCACATTTATTACGCGATTTAAACTACCTGACCGAATTACATAAACACAAATGGAGTAAGGCACTCAAACTACTTCTACAAAAAGCAATAAAGCTTAAAAAACAAATGAGCAAAGTAGATTATTTGACTCATAACCCCCAACGAAGTCAAATAGAAAAATGGCTCGAATTCTTACTCAATTATAAAATACCCCAAGAAAAAAAAGAACTTGTTACATTTCAGAATCGTTTGGTGAAACACAAGCAGTATATACTTACATTTCTTTATAGAGAAGAAGTGCCCGCTGACAATAATGCATCTGAGAGGGCGATAAGAAATATCAAAGTAAAACAGAAAGTTTCTGGACAGTTTCGTTCTGAAAATGGAGCCGCTTGTTTTGCCGTATTACGGTCAATAACTGATACCGCAATCAAAAATGGACAAAGTGTTTTGGCTGCTTTGTCCATTATTGCTAATTTGCAAACTGATTAGCAACAATTTATTTTACCCTGTTTGAACTTTAATTATTTCCTAATTTTTTATAAGAAGAAGTATAAGGGTATTATTACGAAATATAACGATAGAACATTTCCATATGCCTTAATATACACATCTATGATTGCAATTTTAGGTTTAGTTAGTGCAGTTTTATATGGTTTATTTAACACAAATTAGCGCCAACTAGTGTTGTAATTATTAAATTGGTTA
>CAZHJO010000644.1:0-1970 GCA_964532755.1 uncultured Maribacter sp.
TTATTCCCAAAAGATTATCATTCCGAAACACAGGTGATGATTCAATTAATGTCACATGACGACGAAGTAATGCCAGATGCAATGGCAGGTTTGGCTGCATCCGCTGCCATTCAATTGTCTGATTTTCCTTTTGAATGTGCCATTTCTGAAGCTAGGGTAGGTCGTGTAAACGGAGAATTTATCATCAACCCAACGCGGGCTCAATTGGCAGAAAGTGATATCGATATGATGATCGGCGCCTCTGCTGATTCTGTAATGATGGTTGAAGGTGAAATGGGAGAGATTTCTGAAGAGGAAATGGTAGATGCCATAAAATTTGCCCATGAAGCAATTAAAGTGCAATGTGCTGCACAGATAAAATTAGCTGAAGCATTCGGTAAAAAAGAGGTTCGTGAATATGAGGCTGAAAGAGAAGATGAGGATTTAGCCAAAAAAGTGCATGATATGGCCTATGATAAGGTTTATGCAGTTGCAAAAGCCGGGTCAGCCAAGCATGAAAGAAGTGCTTCATTTGCTGAAATAAAAGAAGAAATCAAGGCTTCTTTTTCTGAAGAGGAATTAGAGGAAATTGATGAATTAGTATCCAAATACTACAGCAAAGCTGAAAAAGCTGCCGTACGTGACCTTACCTTAAAGGAAGGTTTACGATTGGATGGTAGAAAAACCGACGAAATCAGACCTATATGGTGTGAAGTAGATTATCTTCCATCAACCCATGGTTCTGCAATATTTACCCGTGGTGAAACACAGGCATTGGCGACAGTTACTTTGGGAACCTCAAGAGAGGCCAACCAAATAGACATGCCTTCATTTGAAGGTGAGGAAACCTTCTATCTTCATTATAACTTCCCTCCTTTCTCTACAGGTGAGGCTAGACCTATTAGAGGTACTTCACGTAGGGAAGTTGGTCATGGTAATTTAGCACAACGTGCATTAAAAGGAATGATTCCTGAAGATTGCCCGTATACGGTACGAATTGTCTCTGAAGTTTTGGAATCCAATGGTTCTTCTTCCATGGCAACAGTTTGTTCAGGAACAATGGCATTGATGGATGCAGGGGTTCAAATGAAAAAACCAGTTTCTGGTATAGCCATGGGATTGATTTCTGATAGTGAATCAGGCAATTATGCAGTCCTTTCTGATATCTTGGGCGATGAAGATCACTTAGGGGACATGGACTTTAAGGTAACTGGTACAGCTGATGGTATAACGGCCTGTCAGATGGATATAAAAGTAAAAGGTTTATCCTATGAAATACTTGTTAAGGCTTTGAAACAAGCGCAAGCAGGTCGACTACATATATTAGGTAAATTAACAGATACTATAGCAGCTCCGAATGCAGATGTTAAACCATATGCACCTAAAATGGTCACAAGAACCATACCTAATGAGTTTATCGGTTCGTTGATAGGCCCGGGTGGTAAAGTCATCCAGGAATTGCAAAAAACAACCAATACTACTATTGTAATCAATGAAGATCCAGTTACGGAAGAAGGAATTGTTGAGATTTTAGGTACAGGTCAAGAAGGTATTGATGCCGTATTGGCTAAAATAGATTCACTGATGTTCAAGCCTGAGGTTGGTAGCGTTTATGAAGTCAAGGTTATTAAGATGTTGGATTTTGGAGCTGTAGTGGAATATATTGAAGCACCAGGAAACGAGGTCTTACTTCATGTATCGGAATTGGCCTGGGAACGTACCGAAAAAGTTAGCGATGTGGTTAACATGGGTGATGTTTTCGATGTAAAATACTTCGGTACCGATCCAAGAACGCGTAAAGAGAAGGTTTCTAGAAAGGCGTTATTGCCAAAGCCGGAAGGGTTCAAGGAAAGACCGCCAAGAAGTAATGATCGTAATCGCGGAAGGGACGATAGACGAGGAAGGGACAATAGAGACCGAAAGCCCAGAAGAGACTAGTATCAAGGTCTTATAAATTATAAGTCCCAACGTTATCGTTGGGACTTTTTTTT
>CAZHJO010000645.1:0-1966 GCA_964532755.1 uncultured Maribacter sp.
CATTTGATAACAAAGGTGTTGATGACATAAAACTGGATCATTTTAAAATTAAAAGAAAGTAGCTTCCGCTTTTCGCCTTAAAAAAACCGCCCCAACTATAAACGTCGGGGCGGTTCCTAACTAAATAACCAACCAAAAAACTTATTATTTTCTACTTCTTTTTACCTTCATTATAGGATTCGAAGTCTTTTTTCTTTTCTTTTCAACTGAACCCTTGCCCGATTTTAGGTACTGAATATATCCTCTTCCCTTAAACTCATATACGGTTTCACTATCCGGGTGATATAATTCAATAGTACTATCATTAATAACGTAAAGCTCAAAATAATCATTGTCCATAAAGTCGTAGGAGAGTGTTAAAGTTTTAAGCGTTTCATCGTTTTCTACATCAAAAATGGTATAATCCCCTTCAAAATCCCACTCAAGGTTGTTAACCGATGTGCCTGAATGATCAATTGAAGATCTAAAGAAACCACCATCACTGCCAGAAAGAAATTGCAGGTAATTCTCATCATCAAAATCGTTCAATGCGCCTTCCTCGCTGGTATACGTTTTCTCCCAGGCATCATATTCCTGTAAAAAATAATGAATATTGTCATAGAAGACCGTATCAAAATCAAAGCTGTTTAATTGATACCCTTGCAGGTAATATGAAGTGTTGGAGTCGGGATCATACAGTTCCAATGTGTTGCCATTAACTGCAAAAACATCCAATAACCACAATCCATCTACATCATGATCTATTTCGATTGCTCCAGGTAAGGCATCAAAATATCCCACATCTATGCCATAACCATTACCGGTTTTACCCAATCCTACGATATTGTTGTTGGTAAAGACCTGACCATTATTAAATGAAATTGTGAAGGCACGCTGTAGGAATGGAACTTCCCCATTGCCCTCTGTTGCATTTATATCTATGTACCACAAATCATACGATTGCAATACCTGGGCGGTGTTGAAACCAGATTCCTCAATAAATTCATCTTCCAGAATAACTTCAGTATGACAAGAGGTCATCAAAGTACCTGCCAATAACAATCCTAAGAGTAGTTTTATTGATTTCATGCTTCATGTATTAGAGTTCAGGCTATATAAAACAAGCACCATGCCAATAATTGTTTTTTACTGATTATCAATCGTTTATGACTTATATTAATTTTATTTACATTTGATGCGCTTAAAGATTTATAATGAATGAAAATTTAAGGTTTGCTGTATTGGGTGGTGGCAGTTGGGCCACAGCGATAGTTAAAATGCTATCTGAAAATTTAGAACAAATCACTTGGTATATGCGCAACGAAGAAGCAGTTGCGCATATAAAAACACAAAAGCATAATCCCAATTACTTAAGCTCGGTAGAATTTGACACAAAGCAACTAGACTTGACCACCAATCTTGATTATGCCGTAAAAAACAATGATGTTCTCATATTTGCAATCCCCTCGGCTTTTCTTGAATCAGAACTGAATAAGCTGACCGTATCCTTAAAGGATAAGATTATATTTTCTGCAATAAAGGGAATCGTCCCGGAAACTGGGTTGATTGTTGGCGAACATTTTCACGACCTTTATAAAATCCCCTTTGAGAATATAGGGGTTATTACGGGGCCTTGCCATGCTGAGGAAGTGGCTCTAGAGCGTCTTTCATATCTGACCATTGCCTGTGCAGACCAAGAAAAGGCCAAATTGGTCGCCAATGACTTAAAAAGCAATTATATAAAGACGAAAATTTCGGATGACATTATCGGTACGGAATATGCGGCAATGTTAAAAAATATTTACGCCATCGCTGCGGGCATATACCATGGATTGGGATATGGCGATAACTTTCAAAGTGTGCTCATGAGCAATAGTATTCGTGAGATGAAACGTTATATTAAGCGTGTACATAAAATGAAGCGCAACATCAATAATTCTGCTTATTTAGGGGATTTGTTGGTAACTGGTTACTCAACTTTTAGCCG
>CAZHJO010000646.1:0-1965 GCA_964532755.1 uncultured Maribacter sp.
CCCTAGCGAAATGGTGTATCGCTTTTTGCCAAGGAAATTGTTCCCAGTCCAAATCTATTTCCTGCAATTCAAGGTTTATGGCTCTCTCCCAATTTTTATTCTCAAGTGCTAATCTACTGGGAATTACGGCAATCGGATAGATGACCGCCGTGATAGTGGTGGGATAAAAGGACCTTAGTTTATTAATAAGTTCATATTGTTCTTCTGCTTTGGTATTATCTCCTTTTTGTAAATAGGCATAGACCAAATAATCAATGGCGTGCAGCTCTTCATAGTAACCTTCATTGATTCCCATTGCTTGGGTGTAACATCTTGCACTTTCGGCAGATTGAATATTTGATTGTATAGACTCTTCCCAGATTCCCAATCTTGTAAAAATATGTGAGGGCATGTGCTGGGCGTGCGATGAGGATGGAGCTATTTTTGCATATCTGCGAGCGGTTTCCAACCCATTTTGTGCTAAAACGGGATTGTCGTAATTATGAATAATATAATGTGCAATACCTGGGTGATTGGGGTTTGAAATAAACAGTTCTTCGAGAATTTTCCCTGCTTTTCTTTCGTTATTATAATCTTTACCAACTCTATCTCTCGTAGAAAACAAAGCCAAGGAATAAAAAATAGCAGCTTCTATATCTTCAGGATATTTCAGATATATCTGCTCCATCTTTTTTTCAAACTTTTTAGCCCTTGTTTTATGGTCAAGGGTTTCCCAATTGGTATAAAAGGCATCAATGGCATTTATATAATCCCTTTGCTTCTCATCCATAGATAATGCTTTCGCTATTTTTAATACTTCAGAGCCTTTAATCAAATCTACTTTTGAAGGCGGAAACCAAGCGGCATGGTAAATACTCATGGCCACACCCCAATAGGCCATTGGACAATTGGGATCGGTATCAATAACTTTAACAAATGCCTTTTCAGCTTCGGCATATTGAAACGAATGTAATAACGCGACGCCCAGATCAAAATCAGCCCTTGTATCGTAGTTACAGGACAGTGAAAATTTCAATTCTCCAAATTGTCCATCACCACATAATAACAGTTCACCTCGTAAAAGATCAATGGATGCCAAAGCTGGATTGACCCTTTTGTTCTTACATCCTATAAGGGCAAATAAGATTACAGGTAAGATAATTTTTAAATTTAGTTTCATGAATTTAGTCTTAATTACGTTTTTTACCATGTAGTTGACCTTTGATTTGGAGCTGGTAATGCGCTTTGGTACCTGCCCTAAAAACAATGTCGATTATCTCCCATTTTTTTTGGGATCCTACAGTTAGGACGCTCCATTTTCAATAGGTGTAGTCTGTGTTTGGTCATGTCTTCTGTCATCTTTTCGACTGATTAAAAATTCTGCACAACGTTAAGCGCAAAATGAAATTTTGAGTTTTGTCACAACTAGTTAATGGATGTTGATCCATTATAAAAAAGGGGGGATAATAACAATCCCAGGGAATTAATGGAGGATTGCCTGTTGTTAAAGATAACGAATTTAATAAAGTCGAGACTAATAGCTTAATATTCTGTATAGAAAGCTTCAAAACAAGCTTAGAGCGTAAGTTATTCTGTGTAAACGGCATATTGATCCACCAAAAACAAGTAGAAGCCAATTATACCTTACGATAACGAAGCGAAACCCATCATTCATACAGATTTCGCTTCGCCTTCTACACCTATGCCCTTGCTTCCAGGATCAAATTAAATGGGGTTTCCACCACTTTTTTAAATCTAGTTAAACCACCGGAAGTAATGACTTCTTTCAGTCGTTTTTCACCGGCTTGTGCACCCAGGGCCAGGCCCACTTCCTGATTTAGGGAACAAGGGGTGCAAAGCATGGTAGAAAATGCATAGAAAGCACGACCAACCGGATTCAGGTTTTCCGCTAAGGTATCTTTCGCAAAAGGTTCAACAACCATACAGGTGCCATCCGGTTTCAGGGCATCTTTTGCGTGTGCGCAG
>CAZHJO010000647.1:0-1961 GCA_964532755.1 uncultured Maribacter sp.
AAGTAACTATCTGCCTTTTCGAGTATCCTCCCATTTTTCTGGGGTTTATAGGCCCTTTTGAAACGACTACGCTCCTTATAATCGGGTATCTTGATTTCAGGATCCGGAATAGCTGCCACGACCTGTTCTTTAATGGGATAATTTTCCACATGCAATATCCAAACCTTATTATTGAAAGCGCCATTGAATTTCGATTTTATCTGAATTATGGCATTTTGCCAGTTCTCGTGGTGTGCAATAAAAGTATAGTTAAGGTTGTTATTGGAATTTCGGAAGAAATCAGCTTCAAATCCTTTTTTCTTTAAGCCATGTGCCATTTTCCTGGCATTATTTACATCACCATATACTCCAGATATAATGTAATAACCATTTTTTGCACCTTTTAAATTGCTCATTTTTCTAGTGGAAATATCGTGCTCCTTTGCTAGCTGTAAAAATGATTTTTGATTTATTTCAATTGGTTTTTCCTTAATCGGGTCACTTTCTATATTCAAAATCCACACCTTGCTCTTATAGGTACCATTGAAATTAGTTTTAATGGGCATAATGGCATTTTCCCAATCTTCATGATATTCCAGATATGTATAGATCAAGTTATTTTCTGGATTTGAAAAGTAATCTGATTCAAAGCCCTTTTTCTTAAGATTCTGTGCCATCCGCCTGGCATTTTCCTTTTCACCATAAACTCCTGAAATAATATAATAACCATTTTTAAGGCCCCGTATATTACTCAGTTTTCTTGTTGAAATTTTATGCTGTCTTGCTGTTTCTAAAAATGATTTTCGTTCAACATTGCTGCTTTCCCCATTTTTTGATCTAGAAGCTAAAGGATTTAAATCAGCCTTGACACTCTCGATTTTGCTGGGTAGGTTTGTATTTTGTCTCGCATCGCTTTGGGCGTTCAATATCCAAACATCACCCTGGTATTTCCCATCGAATTTATTGTTGCAAGCCTTAATGGCGTTTTCCCATTCTTCATGGTAGTTGAGGTAAACATAATTTAGGCCACTTTCGGGCATTGAAATGTAATTGGTCTCGAACCCTTTTTTACGTAGACGATAAATCGCCTTCTTCGCATTTATAATTTCCCCAAAAACGCCGGCTATCACATAATATCCGTTTTTCAGTCCTTTTAAATTCCTGAATTCCCTTTGTGGTATATTGTTTTTCCTGGCAGCTTCAACAAAAGCCGTAGGTACCGTTGTTGGCGTTGTTGCCCCGGTATTGATCGCTTCCATATTATTTGTACTGGAAACATCGACCGTCGCATCAATATGGGCGGGTATGGCATATGTTCGAGCACTAAGGCTCAAGGCCAGTATTAAAAAGCAGTATGTTAGGAGCTTTTCTGCGGTTATTCTCATGGTTTTAAAGCTAGGGTAAGAGTGGGAATATTTACGAATACTATCGAGGATTGAATTTGTTGGTAATAATCCTTTCACTAATACCATATTAACGACGAAACTAGCAGTTCTTATATGGTATAAATATTTTTTGTTGTGAAAGTGATGTTTTTTGTCGTGTAATGCTGCTTTTTGTCGATGGGCACCAAATTATAAGGCGGCTAAGCTCGGACCGAAATCGGATACAGGAAGATAAATTCCCGGGGATTTCCGATGGAAATAGCTTCCAAAATAAAAACAAACCAAATGGTATATATAAGATTATAGACAAAAAAAACACCCAATAAACGGGTGTATGCCAATGTCATTGTAGGGCAATACTATTTGTCGTTATTTTCCTCAATTTTTTCATCTTCCTTGGAAGCATCCTTAAATTCCTTGATACCACTTCCAAGACCTCGCATTAGTTCCGGAATCTTTTTCCCACCGAATAAAAGAAGTACGATTACGACCACAACTGCAATTTGCCAAGGTCCTATTGCTAAAAATATATGTAAAGCTGTCATAATTTGTAATTTAATGGATAACAAAGGTACTAAAAACTTATTAGTTTCCCGT
>CAZHJO010000648.1:0-1959 GCA_964532755.1 uncultured Maribacter sp.
TATCCCATACGATACGTAGACCTTTGCCTTGGATATGGTGTTATTGCCTGAAACCACCTTGGATGTTTGGAGAGCACAAGTGAAAATTATTCAAGACAATATAAATGAGGAGGTCATTGATATGGCTTTTAAGGCCTTCCCAAAAGAAGTGCAAGGCGAGACAATAATAAAAATCAAAAAAACATTGCTGGCGCGAAAAAGCAATTTAATGCAGACCGCCCAGGAATATTACGAACTGATCAATAAATATGCAGTAGTTACCGGAACCGACAAAGACGATCATTTTATGATTTCCCAGATGCCCAATGGAGATACCAAAGTTGTAGGTAATAGAATAAAAAACGGGAAGAGGGGAGAAGTGTTCTTCAGTAAGATCTTTGACCAAAACATTACTAAGGAAGTATGGATCTATGGCTTGGATGATGATGACCAATTTGAAATACACGGTACGAAAGGAAAAATAAAAATTCGCTTGGTCGGGGGTCAAAACAACGACGTTTATGACGTGATTGATAGTAGGGGTGTTTATGTGTATGATCACAAATCAAAAAAGAACACTTTCAAGAACATTAAAAGTGCCAGAATGCGATTGACCAATGATTACGAAACCAATACCTATCAGCCTATAAAACTGAAAAGTAGTTCAAATCAAATTATACCCACTATCGGGTCAAATCCTGATGACGGTTTTAAAATAGGGTTCGCGAATATCTATACCTTTAATGGCTTTAGGCAAAATCCGTTTACCAGTCAACATACGGTAAACGCTTCTTTTTATTTCGCAACCAACGGTTATGATTTAGGATATAAGGGCGAATTTGCGCACGCTATAGGAAAGGCCAATTTAGAATTGGATGCTGGATTTACAAGTCCCAATTATAGCGTAAACTTCTTCGGCCTTGGGAATGACACCGGAAACTTGGATGATGATTTGGGGTTGGATTATAACCGTGTGAAACTACAAACATTAAAGTTAAGACCGTCCTTGGTATGGCGAGGCGATTTGGGCTCAAAGTTCAGAGTGGGCATTACCTTTGAAAATTTGGAAGTTGAAGAAACCGAAGATCGTTTTGTGAATACATTTTATGTCGCCAATGGTGAGGATAGCAGCAAGTCATTCGTTGGTGCGGATGCTGAATATTCTTACTCAAATGCAGACAATGCGGCATTCCCAACCTTGGGCATGGCGACTTCATTACATATGGGTTATAAGCGCAATACCGAGGATGGGAATCAGGATTATGGATATATAGTACCAAGTATTTCCTTTGATTATAAATTGGTGCCTAATGGCAGGTTGGTATTGGCCACAAAATGGAAGGCCCATTTTAATATAGGGGATGGTTACGAATTTTATCAAGGAGCGAGTATTGGTGGAATGGATGGCTTGAGAGGTTTTAGAAACCAACGCTTTACAGGGAAAAAGTCATACTACCAAAATACCGATTTAAGGTATAGCCTTAAACGTATGAAAACGGAATTGTTACCAGTATCTATGGGGATTTATGGAGGGTTTGATTATGGTCGTGTTTGGTTACCCAATATGGATTCGGATACGTGGCATACTTCGTACGGTGGTGGGTTCTTTTTCAATGCATCCGGTATAATGTCATTGACATTGGCTTATTTTGATAGTGTCGATGGACCGCGATTCGCATTTGGAGTTGGGTTTGGGTTTTAGCAAAGGGTATTACTTCCTTAGTTTCATTGAATAAAGATTACCTCCGGTACCTCCTCTTTCCTCATCGGAAAGTAGCAAGGTTTCATTATTCAAAAAACAAATAGATTCCAATTGGGTAGATACCCCAAGGTTAATGGTCTTCATTCTTCCCTTTGTAAAATCATCCCATGTAAAGTCGGTAAACAGGAATAGTTTACCATAACCTAAAATTGCAATAGTAGAGCCGTCATGGGATATGTCTGCCGCTGTTATTTGACAAATTACATCTTGCCTACAAG
>CAZHJO010000649.1:0-1934 GCA_964532755.1 uncultured Maribacter sp.
CAATGTATTATTGGCGTTCATCATCAATGCCGCTTGCTGTGCCTTTTGGCTTTTGGCAGGGTTTTCAGAGAGGTCATTGTTCAGTCCAACGGCCTTTCGGTAATATCCCAAACGTTGAAATATTTTGTCCTTTGTGTTTTGGGGAACGTTCCCCGCGTCACAAGATGGTTCATCACCGGTCCATGGCGTGTCCGAATTACTGCTTATTGAAGCTATATAATAGTCTGCATAAAGCGTTTTGGCTGCTAATCGGGCGGCATTATCCGTTGGGATTATTTGCTCTTGGTCTTCTTGTAGCGTCTCATCCTTGCTACAGGAATTCAACAAAAAGAACATTGCAATCAGCACCAATTGGCAAATTCTGAAGAGGGCGATCTGTATGCGCATGATGGACAATTTGGTGTACTACACACCATAACGTTCCTACAATAAAAAAGGTATTTATTTTTCGATGAATGGATACAAGGAGCAGATCAATACATCATAAAGAAGATGCCTTGGTCAAAATATCGGTACCCAAATAGGTGTCATCCTTGTTATAGTACCAAGCCCTGGTCTTGGGCATCTTAATACCGGACACTTCTTCTTCCCCGCTAAGAAGTATATACTCGCCATCGTTCTTGGATTCGTCATGATAGAATTGATACACTTCCATCGCATAGGTCTCGGGATCAAAATAGAAGTACCAGGTGTCCTCGCCTACATGTTCTTCATAACCTGTCTTTAGCACCAAGTATTCCTTTCCTTTAAAGCTTCGGGTTTGTACCGATGGATCAATGATGGTCCCCGGATCCCTTAGTTTCATCGGCAATCCGTACAAATAGGTATAGTAATCCCTCATAGTGCCGGCCCGCTCACAGGTAAGCCGGTATTTTTTGACATCCGCATCGGAAATAGTCTTACTTCCATTCAGGGTTAAGACACAAATACCTTTATCCAGCGTTTGTTCCATGGTATTCCCGTCCTTTACGACCGTAAGTTTAAAATACTGATTGGGTAAATCAACAACAACATCACTTACCCTATCGCTGCTATTCGGAGTTTTCATGGTAATGGAAAACTTTCCTTGAAAAGATCGCCACGTGTCATTTGGATCGTGGTACTTTATGGCCTTTTCCAAAAGCTCGGGACCGGAAAGATCTTGCCCTACAATGCTGGTGACAAGAAGCGAAAAAAGAAATAGTAAAACGTATTTTTTCATTGTTATAGGATTTTCTTTTGGAAAGGTACGCATTCTATAAAATTTACATTAAATTAACGATTTCTTTACATGACCAAGAAAATTCTGCGGTAATAGGTATATGGATTACGGAATTACGGACATACTGCAATTAATCGGAGCGCTGGGATTGTTCCTGTTCGGGATGAAGGTAATGAGCGATGCCCTTTTGCAGCTGGCAGGTGATAGAATGCGTTCTATACTCGCCACCATGACTTCCAACAGATTTCTCGGTATTTCTACCGGGTTTTTAATTACTTCGGTAATACAGTCTTCATCAGCGACGACCTTGATGGTGGTTAGTTTTTCCAATGCTTCTTTATTAACGCTGCCCGAAGCTATCAGTGTGATCATGGGAGCAAATATCGGCACCACAGTAACCGCCTGGCTCATTACCATATTGGGTTTTAAAGTGAGTATGAGCGCCATTGCCCTGCCTTTAGTAGGATTCGGTTTTCTATTCACTTTTTCCAAAAAAGAGAATACGAAAAATTGGGGCGGATTTATTATTGGATTTGCGGTCTTGTTCATTGGGCTTCAATTTTTAAAAGAAGCAATGCCTAATATCAATGAGAACCCGGAAATTCTGGAGTTTTTAAAGCGGTATACAGATGCGGGGTTTTGGTCGGTGCTACTGTTTTTATTGATAGGCACCTTGCTTACCGTGATCATACAGTCATCGAGTGCTACCATGGCCTTGACCTTGATCATGACT
>CAZHJO010000650.1:0-1933 GCA_964532755.1 uncultured Maribacter sp.
TATTGTACCACCTTCTTTAAGTTCAGTCGACTTGGTTATAATGTTAATCGTGCCACCAACTGATGAAATAGCCAATTTAGAGGATCCAAGTCCTCTTTGTACCTGCATTGCAGTGGTAACATCACTTAAGCCGGCCCAATTGCTCCAGAAAACACGACCATTTTCCATATCATTAACAGGAATCCCATTGATCATTATTGCAATATTGGGCGAATCGAAACCCCTTACATTGACCCTACCATCACCAAAACCACCGCCAGACTTAGTAGCGTAAACCGATGGAGCAGATCGTAATATTTCAGGAAATTCCTGAGATCCTAATTTTTCCTGAATAATAGAAGCTGTTATGGTAGTTGCTGCAACAGGTGTTTCCCTATCCTTGGCAATATCCATGATACCTGTTACAACTACACCTTCCAATTCTTGTGCATCGGGCATAAGTGCTATTGATCCCAAATCGCCCACATTGGTGAAAGCAACATTTTGTGTTACATAACCGATATAAGAAATAACCAAAGTTCCAGATCCTTCTGGCACATCTATTGAAAAGTTCCCATCGAAATCCGAAGAGGTGCCACTCGTTGTTCCTTGAATCACGATACTGGCTCCTGGGAGAGGCCCTCCTAAATCACCATCTACGACGGTCCCTGTAATTGTTCCTTGTGAAAATGCAGTAGCAGAAATTAATATAGCTGCCAAAGCCATGTACATTTTTCTCATTTTTTCAGTGTTTATTTTGGTTTAAATACGGTACAAATATGTATTATTCTTATTACCCGTACATTAAGCCAGAGTTAATTTTTGCGATGTTAAATTTAACATAAAATTCGCATATTGAACACTGATAAATAAGAAGTTATCAACCTTTATTAAGAAATGAAAAAAATGCAGTTTATTTCTTAAAAGACTGCAAAAGATTCAAGGTAGAGGAGTCATGATCGGATATTTCCAAACTTTCAATATCAGTTAGGATATTCGTAGCCAATTGCTTCCCCAATTCAACGCCCCATTGATCGTAACTAAAGATATTCCAAATCACGCCCTGAACAAATATCTTATGCTCATATGCTGCAACCAAGGCGCCTAAACTTTTAGGTGAAAGTTTGTCGATCAAGAATGTATTGGTTGGTCTGTTCCCTTCAAAGACCTTAAAAGGGGCTAATTTTTCAATTTCAGTTTTGGAAAGACCCTTTTCCTGTAGTTCATTTAGCACTTCATCATTCGTCTTGCCATTCATCAACGCCTCGGTCTGGGCAAAGAAGTTGGCCATGAGTTTATTATGATGTGCCGTATCACCATGCAACGATTCCTTGAATCCGATAAAATCAGCAGGAATCAATTTCGTGCCTTGATGGATCAATTGAAAGAATGCATGTTGTGAATTGGTTCCGGGTTCACCCCATATTATCGTCCCGGTTTGGTAATCGACCGGCTTGCCATCACGGTCAACACGCTTGCCGTTGCTTTCCATGATTCCCTGCTGTAAGTACGCTGAAAACCTACTTAAATACTGAGTGTAGGGAATAATCGCTTCAGTCTCCGCATTATGGAAATTATTATACCATATGCTCAACAGTGCCATAATAACGGGAATATTACTGTCGAATTCCGTCAATTTGAAATGTTCATCCATTTCATTGGCACCTTTTAACAGCCTCTCGAAATTTTCAAATCCTACGGCCAATGCAATGGTTATACCCACAGCACTCCATAACGAAAAACGACCGCCAACCCAATCCCACATCGGAAACACGTTGTCAGCCGATATGCCGAATTCAGCTATCTTCTCTGAGTTTGTAGACACGGCCGCAAAATGTTTGGCTACATCTTCTTGTTTTGCGCGTTTTAAGAACCAGTTCTTGATGGTTGTGGCGTTACTCAAGGTTTCCTGGGTCGTGAAAGTCTTTGAAACCACAATGAATAAAGTAGTTTC
>CAZHJO010000651.1:0-1927 GCA_964532755.1 uncultured Maribacter sp.
CCTTATCAACTATTTCGGCAATAGCTGCCTTATGAACCGTATTCAAGGCAAATTCACTTTCGTACTTGTCCCAAGGGTTTTCTGTGGTCTGTTTGTGACCTAAACTTAATTTACGCCCTTCTACATCCAACTCTAAAACTTCTACTTCCAACGTATCACCAACAGTTACAAATTCTGATGGATGCTTTATTTTCTTAGTCCAAGAAAGGTCTGAGATATAAATTAAACCGTCGATTCCTTCTTCTAATTCCAAGAATACACCAAAATTGGTAAAGTTTCTAACGATACCTTTATGCTTAGAACCTACAGGGTATTTTGTAGTAATATCTGTCCATGGATCCGGGGTCAATTGCTTAATGCCCAAAGACATTTTGCGATCTTCCCTATCCAAGGTCAAGACTACAGCTTCTATCTCATCACCTACCTTGACAAAGTCCTGTGCTGAGCGTAAGTGTGTTGACCATGACATCTCTGAAACGTGGATCAGCCCTTCAACACCCTCAACAACTTCTATAAATGCACCGTAATCAGCTATTACAACTACCTTGCCTTTAACCTTGTCACCTATTTTAATGTCTTCGCTCAAAGCATCCCAAGGATGTTTCTCTAATTGCTTTAATCCTAACTGGATTCTTGATTTGTTCTCATCAAAATCCAGGATTACAACATTCAATTTCTGGTCTAGTTCAACAACCTCGTTCGGGTGGTTGATCCTACTCCAGGAAAGGTCGGTTATATGTACTAAGCCATCAACGCCACCAAGGTCAATAAACACACCGTAAGAAGTAATGTTCTTTACAATACCCTCTAACACCTGTCCTTTTTCCAACTGGCTGATGATCTCTTTTTTCTGCTCTTCAATATCAGCTTCAATAAGCGCCTTATGCGAAACAACTACGTTCTTGAATTCGTGGTTGATCTTAACAACCTTGAATTCCATAGTCTTGTTTACATACTGATCGTAATCCCTGATTGGTTTCACATCGATCTGAGAACCTGGTAAAAAAGCTTCGATTCCAAAAACATCGACAATCATTCCCCCTTTGGTTCTGCACTTTACGAAACCACTCACAATTTCTTCCTTGTCGTGTGCGGCATTAACCCTGTCCCAAGCCATAATTGTTCTGGCCTTTCTATGGGAAAGTACTAATTGACCGCTTTTATCTTCACGGATATCGATCAATACCTCTACTTTATCACCAACTTTTAAATCTGGATTGTAACGAAATTCGTTTAAGGAGATAACACCTTCTGATTTTGCGTTTATATCGATAATCGCCTCACGGTCTGTCAAATACACTACGGTACCTTCTACAACCTCTTCATCTGCCGTATCGACAAAATTTTCAGCAACCAATGTTTCAAATTCCTGAAGTTTGGAGTCATCTACACGTTCAATACCTTGTTCGTACTTTTCCCAATTAAAGTTTTCTAAAAATTCCTTTGGATCAACAGCAGGAGCTTCTTCCTGTGTTTCTTGAACTGTCTCTACAGCTTCTTGTGGTACTTCAGCAGCTTCTACTGCTTCCGCTTTTGCTTTTTCTTCAGCCATATGCTGATTTAAATTTGTATTCTGTAGTGCTACAAGAGTTAAACAATTACCACAGAAGAAGTTATTGGTTTTTTTGTTTCGTTCCCTTTTCCTCTTGATTATTGGCAAAAAAGGAGTGCAAAACTACAATTTTAATATCTATTTACAAACAAGTATGGTGGTTTGATGATTATCATGGCAGTATTTTATTCATTTTTTCGTTAAATAGTGCATTAATTCCTATCTTCACGTTCATAAATATTAACCGTAAATAAATTACAACTATGAGCGTTAAAGCAAAATACCAGGCAGTTTTAGACCTTGGTGAGTTATTGGCCATCAAAGACGGGAAAGTTACCGAAGAAAATGGTGTTTTAAAAATCAAAGGAATGGCAG
>CAZHJO010000652.1:0-1927 GCA_964532755.1 uncultured Maribacter sp.
GTTGAGTTTGCGGAAGACGATTTAAAGCAGGCATGGTTCGACTTAAAGAAACATGCTATTTCTGAGATTGATGTCGTTGTGGGCATAGCAGCTTCAGGTACAACGCCTTACGTTATTGGAGGCTTACAAGATGCTAAGATCCATGGGTTGCTCACTGCATCTATTACCAACAATCCAGGTTCCCCTTTGGCAACCATTGCCGATATCCCTATTGCGGTGAATGTTGGACCTGAGTTCGTTACAGGCAGTACACGCATGAAAAGTGGCACTTCCCAGAAACTGGTATTGAATATGATTTCTACGGCCTTGATGATAAGAATAGGTAGGGTGAAAGGAAATAAAATGGTCAATATGCAATTGAGCAATACCAAACTGGTAGACCGGGGAACAAGATATTTAGTTGAAGGGTTAGGTATTGATTATGACCAAGCCGAAGTTCTTCTCAAAAAATATGGTTCCGTAAAGAAGGCTTTGGACGCCGAAAAGCAATAAGCTATTCTGAAATTGCTTCTACTTCATCCACAGTGACAATTTTATTTGATGAATTGCCCCATGAATTTAGAATGTAGTTCATGACATCTGCTACTTCTTCATCCTCTAGGCCCAATGGTGTCATGGCGTTGTTATAAGTAATACCATTAACGATTAATTCACCCTGTCGGCCAAATTTTACACCTTTGATACTTTCTTCCCTATTCTGAAACAAATAATCGGAATTGGCCAAGGGTGGAAAAGTATAGGCAACACCTTTACCATCTGCCATATGGCAGGTAACACAGAAGTCGGCATAGATTTCACTTCCACGCTCAATACTGGCCTCGAGCTTCGGATCTTGATAAAGAATGAATCCCCAGTAGAACACAATCACAACATAGCAGAGAATTAGCTGCTTCATGAATCAATTAGGACCTTGGTACTAGTTTATAAATCCCTTTTCCTTCTATCGACACATAAATCAAACCATCGGGTCCTTGGCGTACATCTCGCACACGACCCATACCATCCAATAATTTTTCCCTACTGACAACCTTGTTTCCGTCTAACGTAAGCCTTTCCAAGTATTGAAAGACCAAAGAACCAACAAGTAAACTCCCGTTCCAGCCAGAATACTTGTTCGAAGTAACAAAGGCCATACCGCTAGGAGCTATTGAGGGAACCCAGTAATGTATGGGTTGTTCCATGCCCTCCATCTCGGTTTTATCGGTAATAGGTGTACCGCTATAATTTACCCCATAAGTAATAAGAGGCCAGCCATAATTAGCGCCTTTTTCAATGATATTGATTTCATCTCCTCCTTTGGGTCCATGTTCATGGTCCCAGATTTCTCCAGTCTCAGGATGCTTGACAAGCCCTTGTGGATTTCGATGACCATAGCTATAGGCTGCTGTCTTTGCCCCATCTTGCCCTATAAACGGATTGTCTTGTGGAATACTGCCATCATCATTCAGTCGATAGATTTTACCACCGTCTTTGGTGATATCCTGTGGATTTACGTCACGAGCTCCACGTTCTCCAATTGAGAAGTAGAGGTAGCCATCATTATCAAAAGCTATTCGAGAACCAAAATGTAGTCCTTTAGTGGTATTTGGTCCTGCTTTATAAAGTAACTCATTGTCATACAGCGAATTATCCTTTAACTTCGCACGCATAAGTGCAGTATGCCCCCCTTTTTCTTCGCCTTCTTCCGAAGCATAGGTAAAATAGATCCAGCCGTTATTGCCGTAATCTGGATGTAAAACTACATCTAGGAAACCTCCTTGTCCTCTCGAATAGACCGCCGGAACGTTCGAAATATTGGTTTTTGTTCCATTTTTGAAATGAATGAGTGTCCCTGCCTTTTCGGTAATCAACAAACTGCCATCGGGAAGGAAGGCCATACCCCATGGAATCTGCAGTCCATCGATGAACAGCTCTGCAGAAAAAGGGA
>CAZHJO010000653.1:0-1923 GCA_964532755.1 uncultured Maribacter sp.
AAGTGAAATTGGCTTGTTTATTAAACAATATAAAAGACCTTTGATCAACTCAGGACAGAAAAGCGTTACTTATTACAAAATTGGAATTAATCGTGAATAAAAAGTCAGATAATTTTAATATAACCATTTAAAATAATTGAATATATACTTCATTTGTGTTATAAAAAGATAATCAAAAAGCATAAATGAAGGGATGCAAAATGGGATTTAAATCAAGACAAAAAAATTTAACATTTTCCGACCTTGAAAAAACGACCACAGATAAAAAGAATCGAAGCAAGGAGACATTGAAAAATATGGAAAAGGTCGTCGCCTGGGGTAAAATCGAGTCTATACTTCTCAAGGATTACCCGGTAGGGTATAAAAAGGAAGGCAATAAAGCCTATTCACCCCTGATGTTGTTTAAATGTCTTCTGCTCCAGCAATGGTTTCGGATTAAGTCAGACCCGGAGCTTGAAAACCAGATCAATGATAGAGAATCGTTTCAGACTTTTCTGGGGCTATCCTCAACAGATGCATCCCCTGACCATTCAACCTTTTCAAAATTCAGGAAAAGACTAACCAAAGGCAAATTCGATGTAATCGTAGGAGACATACTGAATCAATTTGCAGCCCAGGGATTGAGTATTAATGAAGGGATCGCAGTTGATGCCCGGATTGTCAAATCAGCCAGCAGCCCTAAAAGTAATAAGAAGCTGGATGAAATAAAAGCAAGGCGGGAAAGCCCAGAGGGCAAGCTTGATAAAAATGGCAATCCTTTAAAGTTTTCAAGGGATATTGAATCCAACTGGGTAACAAAAAATGATAAACATTACTATGGACTCAAGGAGCACACCTCCGTCGATGCTAAATATGGATTTGTTCTTGCAACAGTACTGAGCAAGGCTTCAGTGAATGATACCAACTACCTGGCATATTGCACATTATATAGCCGTCATACCAAACATAAACTTGCGATCGTGTATGCAGATAAAGGGTATCACGGAGAGCCTAACCGATCATTCTTAGCAGTGAACCATTTTAAAGACGGTATCATGAGAAAGAATGAGAAAAACGCCAAACTGACAGAATTAGAGATAGACAGGAACAAAAAGATATCCAAGGTAAGATATATAGTTGAACAATATTTTGGGTTAAGCCATCTTCATAATGATGCTCAAAGAGCCCGGTTTACGACTCTGGCTAAAAACAACATTGATATCTGGTTCAGGCAGGTTGCGTTCAACATGAAACGAGGGTTTAAAATAATTCAAAAGAAAGAAGCAACGGTATAGTTGTGTCCAGGTAAAGAAAATGGATGAAAAGAGTCAAAATTTGAAAAAATTAGCAGATGTATATCTATCAATTTGCCTTGAAACTGGTTCAAGAACAAATATGCTGGCTGGAATTTTGAATTAGGAACTACCAAAAATGAAAAATTTGAAATTTAAAAATCCAGTCGGTGAAAATAATTATTAATCAAAGCTCTTTTTTAAATTATCTTTCGATGCAAAGCCACCGTCAAAACATGCTTTGAGCGGATAACGATCATAAATCTGCTTTTGTCGGTCAAGCATCGGAATTGCTAATGTTGTATCAGCCGGGTTACCTTCAGCGATAATACAATCCAAGATCAGATTAGACGCACCACCGGTTAAACAGATCTTGTGACCATAGTGCGTGTCCCGCCGGTCTTTGATAATAATATCCGTGTGGTCCTCGAAAATAGAGACAACCTTATCTGCGGCGGCAACCGATTTTCCTTGTGAGACCCTGCGTTCAGTTTGATCAATCACTTTGTCTGCCAATTGGGTTTATGCTACAGGACGAGCGGTTACTTTTCCAACCGGAAAATATGAATATAAAGGATTAACAGTTCCTGTTTATTCTGATAGAAATGCGGAACGAATGCCTGATTATCACCGAGCTGATTTAGGGTTTACA
>CAZHJO010000654.1:0-1923 GCA_964532755.1 uncultured Maribacter sp.
AAGGAAACCTCGTATTTACTTGTATTCCCTACATTATCCTTAACGACAACTTTGAGTTCACATTGTTTTTTGTCCAAAATCTTATCATCAAAATTATAAGTCAATGTTCTTGTTTTGGGCTCGTATTCCATTAAGATCCACTCTCCGTTCAAGGTTGCGGAATAGGTGTCAATCCCGCTTAGGTCATCAGAAATCATTAAACTCAAATACCTATAGTTGTTCAACCATTGTTTATGCTTAAAATTCTTTGTTCTAATTTTTGGGGCAATAGTGTCTTTCACCAAAGTATATGTCCCTAGATTTCTGGTCCGTGTGGTAAAGGTATTTCCTCTTTTATAGGTCGATGCGTAATTGGGTCTGAGTTTTTTGTCCAAACGCGCAATAAAAAGCTGCTTTCGCTCTGCTTCGGTATATTTCGAAGCATCGAAAGTTATGGTGAAATTTCTGTGGGCTGGAATCCTATTATTGTGAATCGTTACAGTATCACTTCCTTTTTGCAATTCAATGTGAAAATTCTCATAAAACGTGTTCGCAGGAAAATAGACCTTGGCTAATCCCAGATCGTAATTATTGGGTCTACTGGCTATGACATAATTTTCTGATTTAGGATTTTCTTTGGCAATTTTCACTGTTTGTCGTTTTCCTTCGACAGGAATGACCAGCTTGGTCAAATTACCTTCCAGGTCATGAATCAGCAATTCAACCTTGTAGGAGTAGCCCTCTTTAACCACTATTTTGCCGTCATTGACCAATTTATTGTAAATACTAAGTCTATTGCCTGGAGACTTGAAGGTCTTTTGAATTCGCTGTCTGTATTTTCCCAGATGGTCGTAATCTATAAAGGTATTTATGTAACGCGTTTCCGTAAAGGAGAAAGTTTCAAAATCATAGTCGGTATATACTTTGCCATTAACCACTTGCCTCACTGAGTAAACCCCGTTTTTATTCGCAGCCATATCTTGGCGGTCAAAACCTATAAAACCGAAACCTATTGTTCCTAAAGCAGTAACCTTATCAGCTAGGAATGTACCATCTTTTTGTCTTGTAAAGTTAATTTGTGATTTTACCTCGCTCTGGTTCAATAGCGCATTTTCAGAAAGCGGATATCCATAAAGCCCTACTAATGTTGGATTGGTGGCATCCAGAACTTCAAGTCCATATAATAGTGGATTTGTGGGCTTTTCGGAAATACTACTTCTTATTTCAAAATGAAGATGGGGCCCAGAAGAACCCCCGGAGTTACCGCTAAATGCGATTACCTCATCCTTCTGTACTTTGACCTCTCCGTATTCTGGAAACACTTCAACTTCATACGAATTCTTCTCGTATTGAATTTTTTTAATGTACTCTTCAATTTCAGGTGAGAATTTTTGTAGATGTCCATAGACCGAAGTATAGCCATTGGGATGAGCCACATAAAGTGCCTTGCCATATCCCCAATGCGAAATTTTTATTCTAGTCACTGTACCATCACCAATGGCGTAAATTGGCAGTCCCTGTCGCTGCTGTGTTTTTATATCTATACCAGAATGAAAGTGATTGGATCTTAGTTCGCCAAAAGTTCCTGCCAATATCAAAGGTATGTCCAAAGGAGACCTAAATGTGTCTCTTGGATAACCATTCTGGGCAGACAGGCCCATGGAAAAAAGTAAAAGAATAATTAAAATTGATTTACCCATATTCTTGTAACGTTGGAATTGTTAACCAATTATCATGCCTTGATTATAACGATAGCAGCCCTGAAAAATAGTACTTAACCTTTAAAAAAGGATAAATTTAAACAGTTGAACGTAATTATGGGCTTCGAATTCTAAAAAACTACTATTAATTATTAGCTTCGTATCTACGAGGCAAGTTAATATCAGGGATTAAAGTATTACTTAAAGAATAATTCAAAAAAGTATTGCTAAGTCGTTAGATGTA
>CAZHJO010000655.1:0-1919 GCA_964532755.1 uncultured Maribacter sp.
AGGAGGCTTTAGGTGGAAAATTAGAATTTATGGTTTCGGGCAGTGCCGCCTTACAACCAAGATTGACTCGCATTTTTTCGGCAGCGGGTATGCCCATAATGGAAGGCTATGGACTAACTGAGACCTCGCCTGTAATATCAGTCAATGATGTAAGAAATGGCGGATTTAGGATCGGTACGGTCGGCAAGGTAATTGATAACGTTGAAATCAAAATTGCTGAGGATGGGGAAATTTTGGCCAAAGGCCCTAACATTATGCAGGGCTATTACAAAGATCCCAAAAAAACGGCCTCTGTTATGACGGGGGATTATTTTCACACCGGGGATATTGGGGAAATAGATTCTGAGGGATTTCTAAAAATAACGGATCGTAAAAAAGAAATGTTCAAAACCTCTGGAGGCAAATATGTTGCTCCCGCCTTAATTGAGAATCAGTTGAAACAATCTAGGTTTATTGAGCAGGTTATGGTAGTTGGGGAAGGTGAAAAAATGCCAGGTGCGCTAATTCAGCCCGACTTTGAGTTTCTCAAAGAATGGGGCAAAAGGCATAATTTGAATTTCGAAAACATGTCCGAGGTTGTTTCAAATGAACAGGTAATAGTCCGCTACCAAGAAGAAATAGATCTTGCCAATGCGCATTTTGCGAAATGGGAAAAAGTGAAAAAGTTTAAACTAACTCCAAACACTTGGACGATTGATGGCGGCCATTTAACGCCAACAATGAAACTGAAAAGAAAAAAAGTCAAAGAAATATATATCGATCTATTTAATGAAATATATGGACATTAAAGTTAAAATTCACTTTTTTTCATACTAAGCCCTTACTTCCAATTACCAATACTTGGAATTCAAATATCCCCATATTCATTGCTTGTTTAACGAAAAATAGGGATTGCCCTAAAACATGTTCGTTTTTAGGATTTTCTTCAAATTTTATTATGCACGCATAATAAATTTTTCTTATATTTGGTGGCAATTTATCCCACATGAAGGAAATGACCATTGATTATGTGCTCAGAGCCACCTGGCAAGCTGTAGCCAGAATGTACAATGAAGAGGCCAAAGGTTTTGGTTCTACCATGGCAGTAGGCTTTACTTTGCTAAGTATCGACCCTAAAACCGGTACCCCTTCAACGGCTTTGGGACCTAAGATGGGTATGGAAGCAACCAGCCTTTCAAGGATATTAAAAAGCATGGAAGAAAAAGGATTGATTGTACGTAAACCAAATCCGAAAGATGGTAGGGGCGTTTTGATACATCTAACTGAATTTGGACTAGAGAAGAGGAACGATTCCAAAAATGCTGTTTTCAATTTCAACGATACTATCAAAGCCAATGTATCGGACGAAAAATTGGATTGCTTTTTTGAAGTTATGGAAACCATAAATAGACTGGTCTTAGAAAAGAACATGCATATAAAAGATTCAACAACTAATTAATACCGCTTAGATTATATGAACAAGCATATTAAAAAAGTAGCAGTTATAGGCTCGGGAATAATGGGTAGTGGCATTGCGTGCCATTTTGCCAATATTGGAGTCAAGGTATTATTGCTTGATATAGTTCCAAGGGAGCTCAATGAAAAAGAAAAGGCCAAAGGTCTCACCTTGGAAGACAAGGTCGTTCGCAATAGGTTGGTCAACAATTCACTCGCTGCAGCATTAAAATCGAAACCCTCCCCTATTTATCATCATAAATTTGCCCAACGAATCACTACGGGAAACTTGGAAGATGACATTTCCAAGGTATCAAAAGTTGATTGGATAATCGAAGTAGTTGTGGAACGCTTGGATATCAAGAAGGAGGTATTCGAGAATTTGGAAAAACATAGGACTCCAGGAACTTTGATAACTTCGAACACTTCAGGTATTCCAATTAAATTCATGTCAGATGGTCGCAGTGATGATTTCCAGAAGCATT
>CAZHJO010000656.1:0-1917 GCA_964532755.1 uncultured Maribacter sp.
AAACCCATCATTGGGGCATTGAGATTATAGATGTTAAGATCAAGGATATTCAATTGCCCGAAAACATGAGAAGAATGATGGCTAACCAGGCAGAAGCCGAACGATCGAGGAGGGCTCGTATCATACTTGCGGAAGCGGAGGACCAAGCCGCTGGGAAGCTTTTAGAAGCAGGTCTTCAAATAGACAAATCGCCTTCGGCCATAAAACTAAGGTTATATCAGACCTTGTCCAATATCGCCTCTGAAAAGAATTCAACAATTCTATTCCCTTTCCCAGAAGAAGTATTACCTACGAAAACCAAAAAAAAGAAACAATAGGATCTGAGGTTTAATAATTCTATCAATGCAGTATTTTACTAGGTTTAGGGACTAACCAATTTAATTTTTTCCTTGTACTCCAAACCGTAGGGTGAAAATTATTGGTAATAATCCAAGAATTAGGATCAAGAACAATCCAGGAACCAGCAAAATCGGGAATCGTGAAAATTCGCATTTTAACAAGGGAATACCTTGGTATATCCCACGAGGGTAAGTACTAATGGACCTAAACCCGAGAACAAAACCTATATATTAAGCTTATACTAGTATCATCAAAATGTAGGTTGATCTTATTTTTCATCTTGACAATGTCTTCCGGTATTTATATAAATACCACATTCCCCACAACCCATATAAAATTATAAATGATAATAAAATAGGGAAGGACACGTATTTTTCGGGATGCAGGATTATAACATCCCTACCAATATAAATGGCATACAAATGTACCAAAGGCCAATAAACCGATATTGCGCAACTGGCGAACATGGTGTAGATACCCCATTTTGTCCTTTTTAGTAGACCAATGATACCAATAAATAGTAGCGGAATATATGCTATTGTATCTGCAAAAGCGAATCCTTTTGCAAAGGCAATTCCAACTTCAGTGATTTCCTCAACCGACTCTTGCAAACCCAGCTTTACAGCAGCTTCGTAATTGATCAAGGAAAAGGTCTGACCCGATATAAAAAATAGCATCAACAGTATGCCTATAATTATTAGAATCTTTAAGCCGAAATTACGTTTGCGGTCCATAGATTTATCTTTTTTCGTGAATTATTTATTTTAGGTCAATTAATTCCTTTTCAGAATTCATAGCTATGGTGCATATGATAGTTAACCTTAGTTAGCATCCACAACACTGCCCGAACCGGTTATGGTCGAGTTTACAGTAGGATTTCCCTTGAAAAAAATAGTTCCAGTTCCTGTTATTGTAACATTCAGTTCTTCATTGACAAATACCTCGACATCACCAACCCCAGTTAGTTGAAGATTGCATACATTCGAATTCATTTCAAAAGCCTTGACTTCACCCACCCCTAGGAGTGTAATATCCAAGGTTTCCGTTGCTCCTTGTAGATCAAAATTCCCTACTCCCGTTAGGTTGATATTTAAATCTGTAAGGTCAAATTCATTTTGGGCAATAATGTCCCCAACACCTGTCATTGTGAGCTCACTGATTTCCGGGATAGTTATATGTACTTTCGCGGCCTGGGTGATATTCACGCATCGATTTAGCCTTAGTCTTAATTCACCATTAACAACTTCGCTTATTATCTCGTGAAGAATATTTGGCTGGGCTTCGATGATCATATCTTCCTTAGGCCCTTGTGTAATAAGGATATCTGCAAAAATAGTAGTATCAATACTGTGGAAGTCACCCAAAATCCTGGTTTCAGAAACAATCGTTCCCTGGCCGTCCAGACAATTTTCGGAAGAAGTGTCAGGATAATTGATATTGACATCACTGGTACACGATAATATCAGTAGTACACATGCTGAGAGTAATGGTCTAATACATTTCATGGCGATGTAAATTTTAATTGACGTTTACTTAGATTTTCGGGAATTTCACTTTCTTGCTTTGCTATCCATTCAA
>CAZHJO010000657.1:0-1916 GCA_964532755.1 uncultured Maribacter sp.
GCTGATTACTTTAAGAAGAATGATTGTCAGGTGACCATTAAGTATATAGATCCCAGTTATATCATTAGAAGTGCTCCAGCCAATCCGGAGGATAGCGTATTCTGTAATGGTTTGGCTTATCATGCTGTTCACGGGGCAATGACCGGTAGAACAAGATTTGTTGTGGGCAGGGTTAACAATCGATATGTTTATCTGCCAATATCCGCTGTAACGAATAAAAGAAAGAAAATCAATTTGGAAGGTGGCTTCTGGTATACTGTTCTAGAAAGTACGGGACAGCCCTTCGAGATGCGATAGATTGATTTAATCCTTATCTTTTTTCCATTTTTCGAACATTACTTTGGTACCTTCATCGACCAAGGGATAGAGCCCTTTGATAGATTGTCCTTGATTGACTCTCTCCATTACAAATTCTTCAAATAGGGTCATTTTTGAACATTCTTCCAGGACCACTTCTACTATGCCTTGAGGAATTACGATTACCCCATCGTCATCTCCTACGAGTAGGTCTCCCGGATAAATGGCAACATCACCGCACGCAATGGGAACATTGATATCCAATGCTTGATGTAAAGTTAAATTGGTGGGTGCAGAGGGTGCCTGATGGTACGACGGCATGTCCAAAGCTGCAATCTCAGCTGAATCCCTGAAGCCTCCATCGGTTACTATTCCCGCAGCACCTCGAACCCTTAATCTAGTTGCAAGTATAGAACCGGCAGATGCAGCTCGTGCATCTTTCCTGCTATCCATGACCAAGACTGAGCCAGGTGGACAGGTTTCCACAGCTACTCTTTGCGGATGTTTTGGGTCCTTGAACACTTCTATGGGATTCAGATCTTCCCGCGCAGGAATATATCTTAAGGTAAATGCCTCACCTACCATATTGGCACGTCCTGACTTTAAGGGCCGTACATTTTGGATAAACTGGTATCGAAGCCCTATTTTGAAAAGATAAGTAGCAATTGTTGCTGTGCTTATATTCTTAAATTTTTGTCTCGTAGATTTTGATAGTGTAGTCATAGTTTTATTTTCGGTTATTCGGCATTTACCCATGTAGTTCTTAGAAAATTAAGATCCTTTTTCATTTTATTGAGGACCTCTTTTTGGTCCATTGTGATTTTAGAGGCCCCATGTTCTGCACCTCCAAGGCCGTACTCCAGATGTAAGGATACGGGAACGTTGATCTTATATTTTTTAAGTAATGAAAAGTAACGGTCAAAATCGACCATGCCTTCTCCAAGGGGGGTATTGACAGGTTTCCATTTTCCATCTACCATGCCCCATTTAAAATCTTTAATAACAATGGTTTTTATATATGCTTTGATAAGCCGCAAACCAAGTTCCCAGCTACTTCCACCTTCCACCACGGCATGTCTGATATCATATTGGCAACCCATGTGTTCGTTATTGGTTACTTCAAGAATTGGTGGCAAATCCCATATGGCCGCACCAACATGTTCACCTGCGTGATTTTGATAACACCCGATTAATCCCAACTTTTCATTGAGCAATTCCAAACTTTTGAACTGTTGCCCGTATAGGTCCTGACTTTCGGCAATAGTCCTATCCTCTGGATAGGTCAACCAACCTGTACGATAATGTGTAAAGCCCGACTTACTTGCAGATTCTAATACAGACTTATGTTCTTTATTTTTGGCATCAAGAACATTTGTAGTCATCATAGCTGGTTTTAATCCATGTTTTTTCATAGCTTCAACAGCTTTCGGTAAATCATCAGCAACTCGTTCAGGCAATACATGGCCCTTTGGCCGTACTGTTAGATCCAATCCATCAAAACCCATTTCGGCTGTTGCCTCAGCCATATCATTGTAGTTAAGGAATTGTAGATGTTTTGAGAATAAATTGACCTTGATATCATCATTTGGTGTTTGGTTCGTTTTGAACAACGTATTATT
>CAZHJO010000658.1:0-1908 GCA_964532755.1 uncultured Maribacter sp.
GGTGATCAACCTGCACGGACTGGATTGCACTACTTTTGTTGAGAATGTTTTGGCCTTTAGTCTGCTATTAAAAAAAGGGCACTCGGATTTTAACTCGTTTACCGGGGAACTAGAAACCATTCGGTATAAAAATGGCAAGCTCGATGGCTATGCCTCTCGGCTGCATTATTTTTCAGAATGGATAGCCAATAATGAGAAAAAGGGATTGTTAAAGGATATTACCTCTGAAATTGGTGGCGTTGAAATAACAAAGAAAATTAATTTTATGAGTTCACATCGAGAATTGTACCCATATCTAAAGGATGATGTAAACTATAAAAAGATCCAGGCCTCCGAAAATTATTTGAACAATGAAGCCATTTGTTTTTTGCCTCAAGACCAAATTGAGGCGAATGAACATTTAATCCTATCTGGTGATATCATCGCCTTGACAACTTCTATCGAAGGACTCGATATTACGCATACCGGAATTGCCTCAAGAGAAAAAGATGGTCTAATTCACTTATTACATGCTTCTTCCTCAGGTGAGGTTAAAATTTCAGAATTACCCTTGGTAGATTACCTTAAAAAGGTGAAAAAGAATACTGGGATTATGGTTGCACGGATAAATTAAAACAAACTACTCAGTCCATTTGACCGCCCCAGACCTAAAAAAAAGTCATTATCTGCGTATTTGCTCGAACTTTTAACGTTTTCCATCGTACAATTCCATATTTAAATGTAAAGCTCAAGGCTTGATACACAGACCCATCGGTCCTTTTCACTATTTCCCATGATAATCATTATGTCTAAAGAAAGTATTAGACTTTTGATAGTGACATCACATATTTTTTCGGCGTAGTACCATACTTTTTCTTAAATGCCGCAATAAAATGGCTCGAAGTACTATAACCCACCTTCAATCCTACCTCGTTTACGTTATTCTGGCCTGTTTCCAACAATCTACGGGCATGTTCCATTTTATAATCGAATAAAAAACTATATACCGTGTCACCGTATATCTGCTTGAAGCCTTCCTTAAGTTTCTTTAGACTAAGTCCGACTTGTTTAGCCAGTTCGGGTAAAGAAGGTGGTTCGGCCATATGGGAGATCATGATTTCCTTGGCCTGTTTTATTCTTTTTACATTGTCTTCATCGACCAAAAAAGGGCATTGTTCTAAATCGGCATCCGTACTTTTATTAAAATAAAGTGATATAATCTCATAGACCTTACCTTTTATATAAAGTTCTTTTATCGACGGATGCAAATTATAATTCATTATCTGACTTAACACCACTGCAATTGCTGGAGAGACTTCTTCTTGGGCATAGTACTTTTTCGCTCTATTCTCAACACTTAGAAAAGGAATGTAATCCGCTTCCTTTGAAAACAAGGAATGAAATTTACGAATGGTCATTACTATGGAAACGATCCAGGAATTGGGTGCCATTTCCATATTCATAGGGAGATCAATTTGTGTATTATAGAGCAGCAGGGAATTCTCTTCAGAAACCTCAAGAGCATACTTCCCTTCATTGAATATGAACTTGGCATTACCCTTTAAGCAGAAATGAAACTGGAGAAAGGTGCTATCAATCTCGCGGGTAACCTTTTGTTTTTCAGTGGTATCATTTTGCAATTTTAATACATAAACCCCATCTTCAATCAACACCTCATCATAGGACCCTTGAGCGACATTTTCTTTTTCCATAACAAATAATTATTTGCTTTTTATTTAGATGTATTCTAAATAACAATTATAAAAACCCTTTAAACTCGTCAATAAACAGCGGATTAATGGCAATTTACAACGAATTAGGTTTAAAATCCCGTATTTCGATACTAATTGTTCCTCTAGCGTTATATTTATTCGAATGATGCCTATATTTTTGTGCACGTTCGAACGTATTTATGAAAGCCTACCACAT
>CAZHJO010000659.1:0-1906 GCA_964532755.1 uncultured Maribacter sp.
TTGATGCCGTTGGTTGGCCACAATGTGGAGAAATTGATATTATGGAGTATCGCGGACAAACTCCAACTACTGCGATAGGAACAGTTCACGGACCTGGTTACTCGGCAGCAGAATCCATTGGAAAGGAATATTCATTGGAAAATGACCGTTTTGATACTGATTTTCATTTATTTGGTATTGAATGGGGACCGGAATATATCAACTTTTATATAGATGATGTGCTATACAATCAGATTACACCCGATGATGTAACTGGCGAATGGGTTTATGATCATCCCTTTTATATTATTCTTAATGTAGCGGTCGGAGGTGATTTTGTAGGATCTCCCAACGCGGAAACATCTTTTCCCCAGACTATGTTGGTGGATTACGTTAGGGTTTATGAAGACGTTCAAGAGTAAGTTTGGTAGCACCAATTAAGGTATAAGGCGCTTAATAAAGAAAAAGACAAAGGGGAAGTTATTCCCTTTTGTTTTTTCAAAATTCAGTACTGGTATCATTATTTCAGAAGCTTGCTCATCTCAAAAAATAGCAAATATCCTTTTGAGTAATACTCCCAACAAAATGATGTATAAGAAGTATATTTGATGGTTCTTCAATAATTCAATAAATAAAATGATTTGTGCAAAATCTTTTTAATCGTAAGAAAAAGTTCAGGTGCTACTCATCATTCAAGATTATCCGAATTAAAATACCCCCCCCTATTTTCCTTTCTATCCAAGGATTGGCTAATGATCAAATGGGCGACATTAACCATATTTCGTAGTTCACAAAGCGTGGTGGTTATTTTTGCTTCCTTATAAAACTCCTCTACTTCTTTATAAATTAAATCCAAGTGCGCAATAGCCTTGGTTAAACGATTATTGCTACGAACTATACCAACATAATCCCGCATTAACGCCTGTAATTGCTTCACATTGTGTTGTATTAAAACATGTTCTTTGGGAATATTTGTGCCTTCATCATTCCAATCGGGTATATTTAACGTTCTGGTGTTGGAAGAATTGGAGCTCAGATATTTAAAGATGTTATGGGCATAAACCAATGCTTCCAATAGGGAATTTGATGCTAATCTATTGGCTCCATGCAAACCTGTTCTTGAACACTCTCCGCAAGCAAACAAATTATTGATTGAAGTCTTACCACTTGTATCAACTACAATACCCCCGCATAGGTAATGGGAAGCAGGCACGACAGGGATCCATTCTTTTTCAATATCAATATGGTATTCCAGACATTTATCATAGATATTGGGAAAATGTTTCTTAAAAGCCGCGATATTGAGATGCGTACAATCCAAAAAAACATGGGTGTCCCCAGTTTTTTTCAACTCATTATCAATACTCTGCGAAACAATGTCCCTTGAAGCCAATTCTGCCCTATCGTCATAGTCGGGCATAAATCGATAGCCCCCTTTATTCCTTAAATAGGCGCCGAATCCACGTACTGCTTCAGAAATCAAAAAGTAAGACCCCCCCTCAGGGGTATATAATGCTGTTGGATGAAACTGGATAAACTCCATATCCTTGATCAAGGCTTTCGCCCGATAAGCCATGGCAATACCGTCACCCGTGGCAATGACCGGATTGGTCGTGTGCCCGTAAATCCGCCCTACCCCGCCAGATGCCAGTAATGTATCATCTGCAAGGATAGTGTGAATTTCCCCCGTTTTTTGGTTCAAAACATAGGCACCATAACAAGAAAGAGTGTCAGGGTCAACAGTATCCAAATGATGATCAGTTATTAAGTCAATTGCAAAATGATGTGATAAAAGTGTAATATTCGGTAGTTGATGTACTCTTTGCAACAGCGCCCTTTCGACCTCGTAGCCGGTGACGTCCTTATGATGAACTACCCTATATTCGGAATGCCCTCCTTCTTTGCCTAATTCAAAATCCCCATCAGG
>CAZHJO010000660.1:0-1900 GCA_964532755.1 uncultured Maribacter sp.
TTATACTCCCACGAAGGGTATCCTGTTCAGTGAATTGTTGGGCCGAAAGGCTTATGGTCATTAATAAAAGAAGTATTGATAAATTTTGATTTTTCATAGTAAAAGTGTTATCTCATAATTGCATTCGGAAAAACCACTGGACTCTCAAAACCGTCTTTACCAATTGAAGAAACGCCAAAAAGAAAATTGTCAATGACAATGCCTTCAAGAGTAAACTGCCTAACATTGCCCACATCACGACTATGCTCCCAGTTGGGTGCAGTGGTATCGCGCCAATAGATCTTATAACCAATGGCCCCTTCAACTTCGCTCCACAACAATCGCGCTGAAGGTTCTACAATGCCACCTATCTTCACTTCCTTGGGGGCAGGGGGTGCCCAGGCAATAGATGCTAGGTTAATGGCATTTACTGCGGTTAATTTACCAGCATATTCAAAATTTACATGTTCCAAAACATCACCATATTCAATTCCATTTTCCGTGCGTATATCCTGATGCTGCTGGGTGTAGTTTTCGTGCGCTTCCATTATACGTATACCAGCATAACCTGCATCATTAAAAGGTCTATGGTGTCCGCCACGTCCAAAGCGATCTAATCTGTAAATCATCATGGGATTCATCCCAGGCATATAGGTTTTGGTCGTTTTATATACATAGCGTGCCAATTGGCGGGATATACCATCGACCTCCCCACCATAAAAACGCCTTGCATTACGTTGTTCCTTGGTTTCTGTTGGCGGTACTGGTTCCGAGAAAATTCGGAATTCCCGATTATTGATGATACCGTCAACTCCACGAATATTGCCGATCATATCGTTGTTCATGATTCCGATGATTTCCCAGCCTTTTTCCTTGGCATAGGCAGCCAGGCCTTTACCACCATAAAGTCCCTGTTCCTCACCTGAAAGACCAACGTAGATAATGCTGTTCTCGAACTTATATTTTGAAAGTACCCGTGCAGCTTCCATGGTTCCTGCCATACCACTGGCATTGTCATTGGCACCTGGGGAATCCGAAGTGAAATTGTTGGGGTCACTAACACGTGAATCTATATCACCACTCATGATGATAAACCGATTGGGATATGTAGCACCTCTTTGTACAGCGACTACATTTACCACCCAAACATCATGTAGAATTCGACCATTGTCGCCTTTTTTGACCAAATCCTTTTGATAAAAAACATCCAAGCAATCCCCGCAGTTGGCCGATGTCTTTTCGAATTCACTTTTGATCCATCTGCGTGCGGCACCGATACCCCGGCTTTTGGAAACAGTATCGCTTAAGGTATGTCGTGTGCCAAAACCGGCTAATTTTGTGATATCAGCTTCAATACGATCTGCAGAAACCGAATTTATAATTTCATAGATCCGAGCATCGGTCTGTGAGGATAAAAGAACTGGGATAAGAAATAGAAAGGGAAAGAGTACTTTTTTCATTTTCAAATTTTGTGATAAGTATAGTTTAATAGGATTGTGTTAACGTATGAAGGTAACCTTTGCAATTTTACCATTTTCTACTTCATATATGGCCACCGCACTAAAATTTTTTCCGTTAATCGTCAGATATTCTTCATCAATAACCTTGTTTCCGATGACGATACGATTTTTAATTTCACAATGTAAGTCAGGAGTTGTTTCAAAGAAGTCGCTATAACGCTCATGTATTTTATCCTTGCCTTCAAAACGAGGCTTATTTGGAAAATCAAGTACTTTGATAGTATCTGAATATGTGTTTACAAACTCCTCAATATTCCGTGAATTATAAGCTTCCAATTGATCTTGTACCACTTTTTCCGCATTGGTGTTCAATGATTTCTTGTGAATGAAGGTCATGCTACCAATTCTTCCGTTGGTGACTTCGTAAATTGCAACTTGTTGATGGCTTTTGCCAGAAACAG
>CAZHJO010000661.1:0-1892 GCA_964532755.1 uncultured Maribacter sp.
CACAATAAATAATCGGCCCTTGAGCATTATTTCCGGCGATGCCCTCAATGTCAAAGGGAGCACGGGTAACGGTGTTCCATACGTTGTTTGCATAACTGTTCATATAAGCAACCTGCGAACCGGAATACACAACAGGCCCGTTGGCATTATTACCTGCAATACCTTCTATAATGAAAGGTGCAGCTGCAACCACTTGCCATGTATTGTTTGCATAACTGTTCATATAGGCCACTTGTGTTCCTGAATACACTATGGGGCCATTCGCATTATTACCGGCAATACCTTCTATAGTAAAAGGGGCCGGCGCAACCTCATGCCATAAATTTTCTGCATAACTATTCATATAAGCTACCCGATTACCGGAATAAACAATCGGCCCTTGGGAATTATTTCCGGCAATGCCTTCAATTTCGAAAGGAGCATCGGCAACCTCATTCCAAACATTGTTCTGGTAATTATTCATATAGGCAACCTTGGTACCTACATAAACAATAGGCCCATGCTCATTATTTCCGGCGATACCTTCATACCCGTTCAGATTGATGGTTATGCTATAACTTTCTGTATCGCCTGATTTGATCGAGCGGTCATTTTTTATTTTGGCCTTATATTTATTATGAGCATTGCCACGACCTATTTGCTTCATTAATGCCGAACCCCCATCTTTTTTAACGTTTTCAATAAATACCGGAGTTACACCATTATCCGCTAAAGCAGTCCATGTTATTTTCATGTTTTTGTCCACAGTGGATTCATAAGTAGCCGGTTGACCGGGATTTTCAGCAGGGTCGCTCCTATCATCTGAAAATCTTACGGCAGTATTTTTGTTAGCCTCGGTAATACCATCGGTATCAACCATTAATGTCACATTCGTGTCTTTTTTTACCGTACTTATTTGTTCTGTTCCCATTTTTTGGATGTTTAAGTTAATTGCTACTTATCATTCTTTGTGAAATATAATTTACTAAAATTAATTAAGCCGGTATCATATTGTAGGACGAAACACAATAATTAGTGTCCGAATCGTCTCATTTATCTACCAAATCTTTTTTGAGGGAAACATTTTTAATCGCATTCACGTAATACATTTTCAGCATACCCCTATTTTTTACTTGGATTTCGCCCCGATACTCACAATCGGAAATATCCTTTATCAAACTGTAAGTGTTAGCCGAAATATTGATTTTGCCCGGTTCGGCCATGGTTTCCATACGGGAGGCAACATTCACCGTATCTCCCCAAATATCATAAGTGAATTTTTTATTGCCTACCACCCCAGCCACTACCATTCCTGTATTGATGCCTATTCGCGTTTCGAAATGGATCTGGCCTTCTTGGGAGTTATTTTTGGCCTCGTTCACAAATTCCATGATCTCGAAAGCCGCCTGTACCATTTTATGGGCATGGTCCTCGGTTGGATATGGCAAGCCTCCAGCACACATGTAGGAATCACCTATGGTCTTTATTTTTTCCAGACCATATTTCTCCATGATATCATCGAACTTGGTAAAATAAAAACCAATGGTTTCCACTAGTTTTTCCGGGTCCAGATTTTCAGAGTAATGGGTGAATCCCTTAAAATCAGTAAACAAAACCGTAACTGATTTAAATTTTTTGGCTACCACTTTTCCATTCTCCTTTAACTCATCAGCTGTTTCCTTCGGGAGAACATTAAGCAAAAGTTTGTCGGAACGATCCCGTTCTTTCTCAATGATCAACTTGGTCTTCCGAATAAACCGATAACGTCTGTACAATCCAAAGGCCAAAAGCCCAATTAAGAACAAACCAATGGCAGTCCCAATCGATATGTTGCGTTGATTTTTGCTTCGCTGTTCCGCCAGATCTACTTCTATTTGCTTTCTGGCCACCTCTTGTTCGGCCATATTCTGAAC
>CAZHJO010000662.1:0-1886 GCA_964532755.1 uncultured Maribacter sp.
TCCATACTTTTTGCATTATCAAAAAGAAAGGGAATTATTCCATTAAAAAAAATATGGACCCCATTAATTACCGCTCCACTCACAGTTGGTTTTGGCGGATCCACAGGATTATTGGGCCCTGCAGTAGCTTCAGGATCAGCAATCAGCTCAAATATGGGAGGGTTGTTCCATGTAAATGCCAAGACCCGATCTTTATTGATTGCCTGCGCCTCGGCAGGGGCCATTGCCTCGATTTTTCAATCACCGATCGCCGCCATCATATTCGCTGTTGAAGTATTCAGCTTGGATTTGACCATGATTTCAATGCTCCCGTTGTTGTTGGCATCCATTTCAGGAGTACTAACCTCCTATTTCTTCTTAGGGAATGAGGTGCTTTTTGATTTCAGTGTAATACATACCTTTAAGATCAAAGACACATTATTCTATGTTGCTTTAGGGATAGGTACTGCCTTTGCCTCTATCTATTTTACGAAGATGTATTTTGCCATACTCAACCTATTCAAACCCTTCAAAAGCCCCAAATACCGTTTGTTGGTAGGCGGTTTGGCCATAGGTGCCATGCTGTATTTTATCCCTGCGCTGTACGGTGAAGGTTTCGGATTTATCAATAATCTACTTGAAGGCGATCATCTTAAAGCTTTGGGCGAAACCCCCTTTAATGCCTATACCGACAATATTTGGGTGGTTATTCTATTGCTTTTAAGCATTACCGTGTTTAAAGCCATTGCTACAACAACAACTTTTGCCGCCGGTGGTGCCGGTGGTATTTTTATCCCCACTATGGTAATGGGCAGTGCCTTGGGCAATATGTTCGCTAAAGTCATCAATAATATTGGATTAGGATTTAATGTCTCTGAAAGTAATTTCACCTTAATTGGTATGGCCGGATTGATTGCCGGAGTAATACATGCTCCCCTGACGGCAATTTTCCTTATTGCCGAAATTACCGGTGGGTATGAATTATTTGTTCCATTGATGATTACAGCTTCCATTTCCTATTTGATCACCAAAAATGCAGTTGATTATACTATTTATACCAGGGAATTGGCCCAAAGAGGAGCCTTATTGACCCATGACAAGGACCAAACGGTTTTGACCTTAATGCAACTGGATGATGTGATTGAAAAGAATTTTAAATGGGTACACCCGGAAACTACTCTGGGCGAAATGCTTCATAAATCAGTTGCAAAATCCACACGGAATATTTTTCCAGTAGTTGATAATGACATGTCCCTTCTAGGAATTGTCTTATTGGATGACATACGTGAATTCATGTTCGATACCACACTCTATGAATCCACGACCGTAGAGACTTTTATGCACGCTGCTCCAGAACATATATTTTATAGTAGTGATAGCATGCAGCAGGTAATGCAAAAATTCCAGGACAGCGGTGCCTGGAACCTCCCCGTGATCAAGGACGGAAAGTATTTGGGTTTTGTTTCCAAATCAAAACTCTTAACAGCCTATCGTAGAAAGTTGATTACTTTTACAAAATGAAACCGACATGTGACCGCTAAAAGCAGTAGAAAACAAACACATGAAATATATTATTAGTCTTATAGTATTGGCGTCGATCGGTGCGATTATATATGGCTTTAGCATTCAGGAAGAAGAATTGTCCCTTGCCCATAAATGTATCGGATTTGGCACCGCTGGTCTATTCTTATTGGCAATGCCCCTTTTTCTGTATAAAGAAAGCAAAGGGAAAAAGATGAACGACTATATGTTGACAGAGGAAAACATTCGAAAAATGCGTGGGAAAGAGCGTAAAAAGCCTGAAAATCAATGAATTTAATAAGAATTCGCCCGCATTTTATTTAGGTCTGCTATAAAAATTATAAATTAGTGTTCTAAACATCTATTATTTAATATCAATTAGAATG
>CAZHJO010000663.1:0-1866 GCA_964532755.1 uncultured Maribacter sp.
TCAAAGTTCTTGGCTGTCAACTTATGGAATAAACCGCCATCGTTATCCTGCATTGTCAATAACCAATCCATTTCGTATTTCAGTTCATCCAAATAATCACTTCTACCATTACCGCTTTCTGGAATATTCAGTACATCATCCTTTATAATGGCCGGGTATCTTTCATAAAGCTGAAAGAACTGACCCAAAGGAAAACTACCATTAACTACATATTTATTATAATCCCCAGCGTCGTACCATCCTTTAGGTGAAGAAATAAAGCCTTTCTGTCTTCCACTGGAGGAATGAAAAAGAACGCTATCATCGGGATGGGCCATGGGTCTTTTCCATTTTCCTGCAAATTTTTCTTCCAATGGCATCCCAACTCTTTGGTAATACATGGCTTTAACAGACCCTAGGAATACATCGTGGAACACATTTTTTTCAATTTTAAAAGGATAGGAATACCCCAGGTTTTCAACATACAGCATATATTCACCCTCATTCTTGATTTCACTGAAGTCAGCGATTTGAACATGCTCTTCTGCCAGCTCCCATTTCTGTATGTCCGAAAGATATCCAGTAGATACGACATTCATTGTTTTATGGTTGATCAAGCTAAATTTCTCTAGGTTTTCACCATTAACGATCACGGCCTTTTTAACAGCATTAGGATAATAACCTATCTGATTTAAACGAATTTGATCACTGAATTGACCGTTGGGCAAAGGCAATGCATCTTTGCAACTTAATGTGGTACTACCAAATATCAGAATTATTGAAGCGAATTGAAAAATACGATGGTTCATTATTAAATGTATAGCGGATATACTAAAATTACACTTTTTGGTGAAGATCTGTTCCTTATATTTTATCAGTTCAGCATGAAAATCTTTCAAATTTTACAATCAAGGTGTATTACAGATCATCCTAGGCGTATAAACTAATCTCCCTATTCCGCCTTTTTACTCTGGGCGATAAACCACGAATAGAGTTCCTCTGTTGTATAGGCCTTTGTCCATGAATCATGGCCAATACCGGGATAACGGGTAAATTGTACGTCATAATCCATTTCCTTTAACCGATTTACCATCGCTTCAGATTCTAAGATAGGAATCGATTTATCTTCTTCCCCATGAAAAACCCATATTGGCATTTCTTTGTTGATCCACCCAGCGTATGGTACCGGTGCCATACCACAGACCACGGCCAAAGCGGCAAACTTATCAGGGTATTGTACGGCCATTTCCCATGCCGCTGCTCCTCCTCTGCTCAAACCGGTAAGGTATATCCTGTTTTTATCAACCCTATTACTTTCGACAATGGTGTCTAAAAGCTGGGCAACTGCCCTCGTGTTCCACCATTTCTTTTTATACGGATTCTGCGGAGCCAAAATGAGGAAGGGGAATTGTTTGCCCTCCGCAATTAATTTCGGGGGTCCATTGGACTTTAATGTTGATAGGCTATCCCCAGACTCACCACCGCCATGCAAAAAAAGAAGTAAGGGGAATTTTTCATGCTCCCTATCTTCATAGTCCTCAGGAAAATATAAGTAATAGCCCAAGGATTCAGAAACGATGGTCTCCATCTCTGCATCAATCAATTGGGATGATTGTTTTTGAGCCGAACAAGATTGAAATAACAAAAGTGCGAGAAATAAGGGCCAATAATACTTCATTCCTGTTAAGATACTGTTTTCCAACTATTAGTTGAAAACTATTCAATTAAAAGTAGTGCAATCAGCCCATTAAGTAAACATGAAAAGACCGTTAAAAACGGTCTTTATTAGTGTTAATTAAGGCATTCTTCTATCTATACAGGGTGAAGTGGCCGACATATCGAATTTTGCTCTTGTCATTTGCATTGACCACATACCAATAATCCCCG
>CAZHJO010000664.1:0-1864 GCA_964532755.1 uncultured Maribacter sp.
ATGTCAGGGTATTATCAACATTTACTAGAATTGGCACCGCACCTAGCGCCAGAATAGATTCAAAACTTGCAACAAAAGTAAAAGTAGGGATGATCACTTCATCACCAGCACCAACACCGGCACTTGCCAGAGCAACAGTCAAAGCAGCCGTACCACTACTCAATAATTGTGCATGTTTAGTTTGCATTCGTTCAGTAATGGCCGCTTCAAGTTCTTTAGCCTTCCAATGACCATTTCGCATTGTGTCAAAGCCATAACGCATCAGGACCCCTGAATCCAAAACATCTTGTACTTCCTTCCTTTCTTGTTCACCAAAAAGCTCAAATCCCGGCATTGCAATATCAATTTAAAATTCTATTCAAATATTTCGATTACACTATCTTCTATATTCTTTCTTACCTTTTCCATGCTTGAGAACATGTCATCTTTGGCCCTATAACCAACAGGGAGTACTAAAACCGAGGTCAGCCCCTTTTCATTAAGATGCAATAGTTTATCGTATTCCTTGGGTATGAATCCTTCCATAGGGCAGGAATCTATTTCCTCCAATGCGCAAAACGACAATAGATTTCCTAAAGCCAAATACGCCTGATTAGTGGCCCATACCTTCAACTCTTTGGACTCTTTCCTGGAAAAATCCGCAACCAATGATTCCTTGAAAGGTTTTAAAATCGTATCGCTTGTTCCCCGAATATGCTTTACCCGATTAAAATATTCGGTTATAAACGCTTTGTCAATCTTTTTTTCAATACAAATTACGAGTACATGTGATGCATTTTCAACCTGACCTTGTCCATACGAACAAGGGACCAACTGCTTTTGTAGGGCTTTGTTTTGTACCACAAGCATTTTGATGGGTTGTAATCCGTATGAAGTTGCCGTAAGATTAAAAGCCTGTTTTAAACCTTCAACCTTCTCTTTGGGTAAAATTCGTTTTGAATCGAATTTTTTCACGGCGTAACGCCATTTAAGGTGTTCGATCTTCTTTTCCACTTTTATAGAATTCATTATTATTATAAATCAAAAAACCAAAGTTTTATGGCCATTAGGACTACCATTACAACCAAAAACGTTTTAATGAAACCATCTCCTTTTTTAACCGATACTCGACTTGAAACCCATGCTCCCAGCCCATTCCCCATTGCTAAAATAGCACCCACCTTCCAATTGACCTTATCATTAAGGGCAAAAACTATTAAAGCGGAAAGGGTATAGATAAATACCAAAGCTACTTTGGTGGCATTTACCCGCACAAGGTTCATACGATTAAAATAATGAAGGAATAGAATGATGATAAAACCAATTCCTGCATTTATAAATCCGCCATAAATGCCAATAAAGAAGAACGCCAATATTGATATCCACAGATATTTTCCCGTAGTACGTTCCCCAAGCTCGGATAGGCTTATTTTAGGTTTAAAGACAATAATCAGAACCACAATGATCATAATTATGGCCAGTATCTTATTAAAGGTCTCGCCTTTGATGTCAACGGCCAACTGGGCCCCGATTATGGCACCAATGAGGGCCGAGATACCCAGATATATATTAAAAGGGAATGTCGAGACACCCTTACTCTTAAATCCTGCCGTTGCAATTGCGGTTTGAAAAACAATGGCAACCCTATTTGTACCATTGGCGACGTTGGGTGGTAATCCTAAAAAAATCAATACTGGCAGCGAAATCAATGATGCGCCTCCGGCAATGGTATTGATAAACCCAACTACGAAACCAACAACAACCAAGAGCGGATAGTGGTACCATTCTTCCATTTAGCAAAAATAGGTTCTTGAAAAGAATAATACTGATTTTGAGGGAAAAATAATAATGAGCTTTCCCTTTTTGGAAATGAAAAAGGTTTCTA
>CAZHJO010000665.1:0-1864 GCA_964532755.1 uncultured Maribacter sp.
AAACTGCTTTTGGATGGCGCAATAAGCTCTTTGGCGTGAAGATGATCAGTGGTTTCCTGAAATTCACTTTCATTTGGCGTCTTAGGATATGGAACATCTGTGCAGGTGTTGTTACATCAGCGATATACATATTATCCCTAGCACATAACTGCAAATATCTTTCCATTCTGGCCGAGGAATGCTCGGCACCCTGGCCTTCGTAGCCATGTGGTAAAAACATCACCAAACCATTCTGTAGTTTCCATTTGTCCTCCGCGGCCGAAATATATTGATCGATCATTATTTGGGCTCCATTGCTGAAGTCACCAAATTGCGCTTCCCAAATGGTCAAAGTATTTGGGCTCGCCATAGCATACCCATAATCAAAACCTACCACCGCATATTCGGAAAGTAATGAATTGTAAATCTGAAATCGTCCCTGCTTATCCGATATATGGTTTAATAACATGACCTCTTCCTCGCTCTCTTCAACCTTCATGACAGCATGTCTATGGGAAAAGGTACCCCTTTCCACATCCTGGCCGGTCATTCGAACACCAAAACCTTCCTCCAGAAGTGTGCCATAAGCCAATAATTCTCCCATGGCCCAGTCCAATTTATCAGTTTCAAAGAACATTTTCCTGCGGTCGTTCACTAACCTCACTACCTTCCTTAAAAACTTCTTATTTTCCGGAAGTTGGGTGATTATCTTAGCAATTGAAGTTAACTTATCCTTGTTATAACTTGTATCCACTGGATCCAACATCGCCCACTCCCTTACCGGCTTAAAACCGCTCCATTCATCTGCCATAAACGGGGTGATTATGGTCTTATCCTCTTTTCTGGAATCTTCAAGCTCCTCTTCAAGAGTGGCCTTGTACTCTATTTCCAATTGCCTGACATAACCCTCCTCGATGACACCTTCAGCTATTAATTTATTCGTATAAATATCCCTGGGATTCTTATGCTTGGCAATTACCTTGTATAATTTAGGCTGTGTGAATCTTGGTTCATCACCTTCATTATGCCCGTATTTCCTATATCCCAATAAATCTATAAAAACATCGGTTCTAAAACGCATTCGATATTCCAATGCAAATAATGCAGCATGGCAAACAGCTTCTACATCATCGGCATTAACATGTAAAACCGGGCTCAATGTAACCTTGCCAACATCTGTGCAATAGGTAGAAGACCTAGCGTCCAAATAATTCGTCGTAAACCCAATCTGGTTATTCACTACCATATGAATTGTACCATTTGTTCTATAACCATCAAGTGTTGCCATTTGCACCAATTCATAGGCAATACCCTGCCCGGCAATTGCTGCATCACCATGTACTACTATGGGAAGCACTTTGGAAAAATCGTTGTCGTACTGAGCATCTTGTTTTGCACGTGCTATTCCTTCTACAACAGCGCCTACGGTTTCCAGGTGCGAAGGATTAGGTGCGATGTTCATTTTGATCTTACTACCGCTATCAGACCTTCGGTCCGATGTCCAACCTAAGTGGTACTTCACATCGCCATCGAAAATTTCCTGCTCATAATCCTTGCCATCGAATTCACTAAAGATATCCTTGGGCGATTTGCCAAAAATATTGGTCAGCACATTCAATCTTCCTCTATGTGCCATACCCATAACGAACTGTTCCACGCCAAGTTCTGCGGCCCGTTCAACAATTGCATCCAAGGCCGGAATCAAAGATTCATTTCCCTCTAGGGAAAATCGTTTCTGACCCACATATTTGGTGTGAAGGAAGCTTTCAAAAGCCACTGCCTGATTTAACTTTTTAAGGATATGTTTCTTTCGGGCATTATCAAAATTAGGATGGTTATCATTAATGTTCACCCAGTTTTGTATCCAATCTACGAGTTCGGGTTT
>CAZHJO010000666.1:0-1861 GCA_964532755.1 uncultured Maribacter sp.
CTTTACGAATCCGTCGATATCCATACTGGCACGGGAACGTCCTAAAGCGCGCATAGGAAACTGACCTGCCTTATAAGGAATCCCTGCTTCTTTCAGTTCTTCCTCAGTTTTACCAACAGCTGCAACTTCTGGCCAAGTATAAACCACACCAGGTATCAAGTTGTAATCGATATGGGGTTTTTGGCCCGCCATGATTTCGGCGACCAAGGTACCTTCTTCCTCAGCCTTATGGGCTAACATGGCACCCCGAACGACATCCCCAATGGCATAAATGTTAGGTATATTGGTCTGCAAATACTCATTAACGGCTACCCGACCTCCTTCGTCTAATTGAACTCCCGCAGCCTCTACATTCAAACCATCTGTATATGGCCTACGCCCTACTGAAACCAAGCAATAATCGCCGGTAAAAGTCACTTCCTGACCTTTTTTATCATCTGCTTTTACAATGACCTCATTACCTTTTCTTTCAACCGATTTTACTTTATGCGAAAGGTGGAATTTCACTTTTTGCTTTTTCATTGTTTTCATCAGTTCCTTTGACAAACCTGCATCCATGGTAGGAATAATTCGGTCCATAAATTCTATAACCGATACTTCGGCCCCTAGTCGTTTGTAAACCTGCCCTAATTCCAGACCAATAACACCCCCACCAATAACAATCATATGTTTTGGAATCTCTTTAAGCTTTAAAGCTTCTGTGGAGGTTATAACCCTTTCCTTGTCCAGTTTTATGAATGGCAAAGTAGACGGTTTTGAACCAGTTGCAATAATTGAGTTCTTTGCCTCAATAGTTTCAACCTTTCCATCATTTTTGGTAATATTTATATGGGTTGTGTCTTTAAAACTACCAATACCTTCGTAAACATCGATTTTGTTTTTATCCATTAAAAACTGAATCCCTTTCGTGGTCATATCAACTACACCTTGCTTCCGGGCAATCATTTTTTCAAGATTCACTTTTATCTCCCCAGGAATTTCAATGCCATGTTCCTCAAAATGTTTTACCGCATCTTCATAATGATGTGAAGAATCCAATAATGCTTTCGACGGTATACATCCAACATTTAAGCAAGTGCCGCCCAAAGTGCTATATTTTTCAATAATTGCTGTTCTCATTCCAAGTTGGGCACAGCGAATAGCGGCAACGTATCCGCCCGGTCCAGAGCCTATAATGGCTACATCATAATGGGTCATAGTTCTAATTGATTTTAATCGACCAACAAAATTAGTATTATTTTCTGGTTTTATAGTGGTATTCTAGTGGTATGCTTTACTTCGCTTATGACAAAAGAACTTTGTGTACTTCCAATATGATTTAGAGCGGTTAATTTGGTCACCATAAAGTCCCTGTAGGCTTCCATATTTCGCACATAAATCTTTAAGATATAATCATAATCACCACTCGTATGATAGCATTCGACCACTTCGCGTAACTTCTGCACTTCCCTCTCGAATTGCAGAACATAATCCTTGGCATGTTGAATCAACTTTACATGACAAAGTACGACGAAGGCCTTATCTACCTTCTTCTTGTCAATTAGAGCCACATATTTGGTGACTATGCCTGATTTTTCCAAACGTTTGATCCGCTCATATACTGCCGTAACCGAAAGGTCAAGTTGGTTTGCATATTCCTTGGTGGTCTTCTTGCAATCCTCTTGTAAAAGGGCGAGTAGTTTTACGTCTATTCCATCGAATTTCATACCGAATATTTTTCTTCGTTAAGGGGCATTTCTTTAAGTTTGAAATAAATATATCTATAATTTTGATATTAAATAGTTTTATTTTCTATTATTTTAATATACTATTGATTATTAAACAGTTTAAACTTAATTTTATGGTACAAAACTAGTATTAT
>CAZHJO010000667.1:0-1859 GCA_964532755.1 uncultured Maribacter sp.
TTTTTCCAGTACTTTCATAAATTATCCCCTTGTGAAATTCCAAGCCCTGTGTATATGCCTTTATATCATGCGGAAATTCATTGATTATCTCATAAGTATATAATGCCGGGGCAATTGGCGCTAGTACTTTTAATTTCTTTGAAACTTCGACCATGTTTTCATCATAATCAATAGCTGCCTTCAAAGTTTTGTTACCCAACGTAGGCAAGTCAAGGGTGATTTTATTTCCACTTAGCTGAAGCTCTTTATCATCTATGCTATAGGTGATATTCTTTATGGACTTTTCTTTTTTGTTTTTTATGGCAACTCCAACTGTTTGATTTTGTTGAAAAACGGATTTATTTCCTTCCAACTGGATTTCAAAAAGGGAAGAAGCAGAGGTATTGCCACTACCGCAGGCTGCAAAGAGCAGAAGAAAGTAACTAAGAGCAAAAAATTTAAGAAAGTTCATGAGGTTCTTTGATTTGAAAAATTTGAAATTTCGGGAAGTGGATTTTTAAAAATTGAATGTATATTACTCAAATAGAAACACTTAGAAAGTTGAATAAAAATGGCAAGTTAATTCATAAAAATTAGAAAATAAAACGATTGAATAAGATTTAAAAGATTGTATATTTGCACGCGGCAAGTCCTACACGACCAGCTCCTGTAGAATCCCCCAGGGTGGGAACGCAGCAAGGGTATACGGTCGTAGCGGTGCGATGTAGGTAGCTTGCCGTTTTTTATTTCCATACCTTGGGAAATAGTCAGGTTTAAATTTACGATCCTTGTGATTTTCTTCACTTTCAATTAATTGGATTTCTACTTTTCACCAGCCTTTTTTATTTGTTAATTTGCAATTATTATGAAGCAAAAAATAGTTCTGATTACTGGAGGTTCGTCGGGAATCGGAAAAGCGATTGGTAATTACCTCACGTCAAAAGGACACATAGTTTATGGTACCACGCGTGATCTTAATAAGTATCCTGATTTTGATGATTTTCAGTTACTGGAATTGGATGTGCGGGATACCAATACGATTGAATTGGCTGTGGCCCAAATCTTGGATAAAGAGGGCAGATTGGATGTTTTGGTGAATAATGCCGGTGTCGGAATCACGGGGCCAATTGAAGAAACTCCCCATCAGGAAATTATTAAAACCTTTGAGACAAATTTTCACGGTCCCTTGCATTTAATTAAAGCCATAATGCCCCAAATGCGAAAACAAGGTTACGGACTAATAATAAATATTACTTCTATTGCAGGGTATATGGGCTTACCTTATCGGGGGATATATTCGGCCACAAAAGGTGCGTTGGAGATTATAACGGAGGCGCTTCGAATGGAAATTAAGGATTTTGGCGTTCAAATGACCAATTTGGCCCCAGGTGATTTTGCTACCAATATTGCTTCAGGTCGTTATCATGCACCAGTTTTGAACGACTCACCCTATAAAAAACCTTACGGTAATACACTAAAGCTTATCAATGATGATGTTTCACAAGGAAGTGACCCATTAGAGGTAGCTCAGATGGTATATAGGATTATGAAGACGAAAAAACCCAAAGTACATTATAAGGTGGGGTCCTTCATGCAAAAATTTTCGCTTACCCTGAAAAGTATATTGCCAGACAAAGTCTATGAGAAGCTATTGACAAACCATTATAAGTTGTAATTTTACCCGATTCAAAACAAACAAGAAACCCATTGAAATACGAACTAAATAACAAACAATTACATGAAATTTTTTATTGATACAGCCAATTTAGATCAAATACGAGAAGCTCAGGAACTTGGAGTTTTGGACGGAGTGACAACCAACCCCTCTTTAATGGCTAAGGAAGGAATTACGGGTAGGAACAATATTCTTAAGCACTATG
>CAZHJO010000668.1:0-1855 GCA_964532755.1 uncultured Maribacter sp.
GTAATGTGATAGAATAAAATGAATAGTGTAATGTATCTTTTTTAAAAAATTCTTGGCAAGACGGAGAGGTTGTCAAGCAGTAGGGGCCTTGTTAATCGAAAGCCAAGAATCCCCTTGATATTGGGACGAAAAAAAGCTACCTTAGAGCGTCTAGTATTCATCAACTTAAAACAGCAACACCATGAGGGCAAAAAAGCAATCCAACGACATAAAACGACGTGAATTTCTACAGCGTGGGGCAGTAGTAACCGCCTCGACCATCCTACTCCCTTTTGGGGCTAATTCCCTTTTCGGTGCTTCTGGCCTTACCCTAGCCGAAAGTGCAGTACCTATCGTAACCCTCAACAATGGCCTGGCCATGCCAATCCTTGGTTTTGGCACCAGTACCCTAAATGATGCCACCGCTGTACGCTGTGTAAGCGAGGCCATATCCGTGGGGTATCGCTTGATTGATACCGCCATGATTTACGGCAACGAGGAAGCTGTAGGTGCAGGGATCAAAAAAAGCGGTATCGCCCGGGAAGAACTGTTCGTTACCTCAAAACTTTGGGCCAGCGATATGGGCTATGATAGTGCCAAAAAAGCCTTTCAGACTTCCCTGGACAAATTGAAAACGGACTATTTGGATCTATACCTCATCCATAGGCCCCGTGGCGATGTCAAAGGATCCTGGACCGCCATGGAAGAACTGTATGAGGCAGGCAAGATCAAGGCGATCGGCCTAAGTAATTTTGAAGAAGAGCATTTGGAAGAACTATTCACCTATGCCAAAGTAAAACCCACGGTCAATCAGATCGAGACCCATGTTTTCTTCCAGCAGCATAAGGCACAAAAGATCCTTGAGCAACACGACATTCAGATGGAAGCCTGGTCCCCTTTTGCCAGGGGGCGCAATAATATGTTCACCGATCCCACGCTGGCTGCTATTGGTAAAAAATACAACAAGAGCAATGCCCAGGTGTGTTTACGATGGCTCACCCAAAGGGGAATCGTTGCCATCCCCAGGACCTCCCAAAAAGCACATATGATCGAAAATCTGGACATTTTCGATTTTGAGCTCGATACCTCCGATATGGAGTCCATCGCCAAACTAGATCTAAATAGGACCCAATTTCCGGAGTGGGGTTGAGTTCAAAATAAGTGTAACTTTTTATAGCTTTTAACATGAAACTATTTTCACAAAAGCCAAATTCAATTAGAGCTCTTATTCTTATCTTGATTTGTTTGGTGATTAATTCGTGTGAAAGATCTGTAAAAAAGGCTAAAACATTTTCTGGAGAGGATGAGATAGTTAAACAGGCTGAGCATATGTTTAAAGCCATTGGAGGTAAAGAGGCATGGTGTAACTTGAAATCACTGTATATTAAAGCAGAACACAACGAACCACAGATGACCATTCCGTACCAATCAGAAATATGGCGTGATATCGAGCAATTTGATTTGGTTATTGAACAACAGAATGATTCTTTCCACGCAAAGGCAGTACTAAATAAATTGGGTGGCACAATCAGATACTACGATAAAAGAGATACGCTACGAATACTTACAGCGAACCAATTGAAGGAATGGGAATTTGAACATGAACATAACATCTATGTACTATTACATAATCTCAGCTGTACTCCTCAAGAATTTGAAGTGAAAGTTGATGCTGAAGATCGGTTGGCTTTTTATCGAGATTCAATTTTCTATACAAGCTTTGAACTCGATGATCAATTGAGACCATATAAGTTTTACATTCGGAACATGGAAGGTAAAATCACAGGATCTATTTTCACTCATTGGGGAATTGATGAAGGATTGGTTCATTCAGCGGGAGGTCATCCCATAGATAGTAGCTTTACATACAGAACTG